>CADEFG010000341.1 GCA_902826505.1 uncultured Acidobacteriota bacterium | reverse complement strand
GGATGTTTTGCGGCAAAACAAATTGACCGTCAGCGAATGTGTCGAGATCATCAAACAAATCGCCAAAGCGCTTTCCGAGGCGCACGAACACGGCATCGTTCATCGTGATTTAAAGCCCTCGAATATTTTCATCAATGAACGAAGCGAAGTGAAGGTTCTCGATTTCGGTCTCGCAAAACTACTCGATGCCGAAAGCTACAACAGCAAAAGCCTTTCGTCGGCGAATTCCGAATTATTTACCCAAACCCGCGAAGGTGTTTTTATGGGAACGCCCTCGTATTCGTCGCCCGAACAACTGGTCGGCACGTCGGTTGACCGGCGCAGCGATATTTTTTCGCTCGGCGCGATCTTTTACGAATGTCTGGCGGGTCAGCCGGCTTTTGCCGGAAAAAACTTTGCCGAAATCTGCGCGCAGGTTATCAAGGACGATCCCTTGCCGCCGTCAAAGGTCAATTTATCGATTTCGCCCGAATATGATCCAGTGGCGCTCAAAGCCCTTTCAAAAAGAGCCGAAAATCGTTATCAAACCATTCAAGATTTAATTAAAGATCTGGAAACCGTTCCGGTTGACGCGCCGACCCAAAAAATTTCGATGATCTCGGAAAGCGCGGAGAAAAGTTCCGTCGATCCAAAATCTTCATTCCAAACTTCGCTTTCGGCAATCCCGCATTTTCTTAATCAAAATCGTCTTTTCGCGGCAGTTTTTGTCATTCTGACAATTGCCGGTGTATTTTTCGCGGCAAACGGCACTTTGCAAAAAATCTTCGCGCCGCGAAATTCCGCCGAAATTCCGCCGAATTATCACGAAGGCGTCGAGGCGCTGCGCAACGGGAATTACTACAAAGCCAAAAAACTGCTCGAAAGCGCGGTTCAGCAAAATGATCAATTTCCGCTTGCCCACGCAAAGCTTGCCGAAGCGCTGCTCGAATTGAGTTATGAAGACAGGGCAAAGAAAGAGATTCTGAAAGTGACCGAATTAACGCCGACTTTTTCAAACCTGTCGGAAATCGACCAAATAAAGCTGCAAGCCGTTGCCGCGACCGTCAGCCGAAATTACACGGGCGCAATTGAAAATTACCGGCAAATTGTCGAAAAAACTCCCGAAACTGATAAAAAATTTGCCTATTTCGATCTAGGTCGCAGTTTTGAAAAAAACGACCAAACCGATTCGGCGATCGAAAATTTTACGGAAGCCGGCAAGCGCGACGAGCGTTTTGCCGCCGCTTTTCTGCGTCTCGGAATACTTTACGGACGCAAACAGGAAACCGAAAAGGCAAACGAGGCTTTCTCAAAGGCAGAAAATCTTTACAATGCGCAAAGCGATTATGATGGTGTCGCGGAAGTTTTTTATCAGCGCGGTTATCTTTTAAATATTCAGGACAAATTCCCTGAAGCAAATGAAAAAATGAAACGCGCCAATGAAATTGCGACGGTGACGAAAAATGCTTCGCTTCAGGTCAAATCTCTGCTTAATTTGAGTGGTATCGCCTATAGTTTGAACGATCATTCGACAGCGAAACAATTTGCCGATCAGGCAATTGAACTGGCGCGCATCGAACAGCTCGACAATCTGGCGACCGTCGGTTTGCTTGATATTGGCAATACTTTTTTCGTGCGCGGCGAATTCGGCGAGGCTGAAAATAAATTCAATCTCGCACTTCAACGCGCCAGGGCAAATGAATGGCAAAAAATCGAAGCGCGCGCGAGTTTGTCGCTCGGAAGTTTGTATCTTCAACAAACCAAAAGCGCCGAAGCGATTCGCTTTATCGAACCCGCGCTCGAATTTTTTCAAAAAAGTGATTTTCGGAAAGAAGCCCTCCAAGCCCAGCTGGCGCTCGGCTACGCCAACGATCAGGTCGGAAATTACGAGGCGGCAATCAAGGCTTTTTCAGAACTAATGCAGATTGCCAAAGAGTTGGATGATAAATCGCTGGTGATTTACGCCCAAGCCGCGATCGGTTTGGCGCTGGTTCACCAGGAAAAATTTTCCGAAGCCCTCGTTTATTTAGACGACAGCTTTAATTTGAGCAAATCGCTCGGACTCGAATCAAAAGCCGGTTACAGCCTTTTAAATCGCGGCGAGGCATTATGGCAATTGGGACGCTATAAAGAAGCGCGGGAAGCGATCGAAGCGGCGGCGCTGATTGCCGGAAAACCCGACAGCGGCGACAAAGATTTACTGGCGTGGACGCATCTTGTGAGAGCGGAAATTGATTTGAGCGAACAAAACTACAAATCCGCGCTTGCCGAAAGTCAAAAGGCAATCGATCTAAACGCTTCGCAAGGAAGCGAACTTTCGGCGCTGGCAACTCTGACCAAAGGCTTGGCAAATTCCCGCTCGGGGGCAAAGCAAATCGCGATAGAATTAAATCGAAAAGCGGTTGAAGAAGCGGTGAAAAGCGGAATGGCGTATTTGCCTTTAAAAGCCAAACTAGCGCTTGCCGAAACACTTTTAGCAAACGGCGAGGCACAGGAATCCTTAAACGTTTTGCTCGAAATGGAAGAAAGTTTTGTAAATTCCGGTAATATTCTGACACAATGGCAAAGTTACAGGATCGCTTCCCAAGCGAGCTTTGTTCTTAAAGAGAATGCAAAATCACAAGAATACGCGGTTCGCGCAGACCAATTGCTGGCAGAACTTCAAGAAAATTTCGGCACGGAAAACTATAAAAGTTATCTTTCCCGCCCGGATCTTCGAACTTATCAAAAGTAATCCGAAGTTACTTTTCAATTTTACTTAAACCAAACAGGAGACAAAAATATGACAACAGATATCGTGCGTCAAGGAATTCCGATCATTATCAAAGGCGGCGGCGGGAGCAGTCTTTCAGCGACCGCCATTGAAATTCAAGCGACCAGCGTTTTTCAGGTCACCGAGGAATTTCAATCTCAAGCAAATGAATGGATTCAATCGGATTCGGATTTTTCGATCAGCTATGTCGAATCGGTGATGATCGGCGAACCGGGCGAGAATATGCAGTTTTGCCAAACCTCGTCGATGGCGCATCCTTTAACTTTTGCCTTTAAAGATGGTAAAGATGAAACCATTTTCACGATCGCAGAAGTCGCCGACGGGGGTAATTACGTTTTGCAAATTTCCGTTGATGTGCCCGACGATTATTTCCAAATAACACAAGCGGCGGAATCGGAATCAAACAATAACGACTGGTCTGTCAGTATTTTTAATCCGTCGGCAGCGGAAATATTTGCGGTTGACGTAACCGACAGCAACAACGTGATGGTTTGCCGTCTGTTAAGAACAAATGAAGCCGATATTTCTCTTAACCTTGAGCCGGTTGTCTAAATCTTGATTTATATAAGAATTTAAAGAGGCGAAATGTTGAGAATTGTTAAATTTGGCGAAATTGACAATTCTCAACATTTCTTGGAGAAGGTGAGGTGACCTTCTGGTTTGATAGCAAGCCCATCCGCAAGCGTGACCAATAATAAATTTTCAACAAATTTATCGGGGGATTGATCTAAAGCGGAAGCTGCCCGAAAATCACTTTAGATCAGTCATCACTTACATTTCTTACTGCGACTCTCGTGCCAAAGATTCAGCTTTTATAAATATTCAGTAAATACCGCATTTAGTTTAAAAACGATCCGACAATTCGGAAATTTATTGATCTTCAAAGTATCAATTCTGACACTCTCGGAATGTCAATACTGACACTACAGGTAAATTCCGCCGAATCCATTAATCTGAAAGTTGTGATAAATTATCTGTGTTACGAAAAAATCTTTAAACGTGCCGCATTATGATGAATCCCAGACTACTTGCTATTTCCGGTTCTATCGAGGGAATGACCTTTTCTTTGAACAAAAATGAAATTTCAATCGGACGTGATAAAACAAATGATATTCGTATTTCCGATCGTTCGATTTCGCGGCGACATTGCTCGATTAAAAGAAATGGCGAAATGTTTTCGATCATTGATTTCGCGAGCTTTAACGGAACTTTCGTCAATGGCGCCACCGTTAAAGAGCGAACGATCAATCAGGGTGATCAAATAACGCTTGGCGACATTCGATTTTTGTTTTTTCAATATGAAGCGGAAAACGAATCAATCCCCAAATCCGTCGAGTTTGGAAGCGACATCAATATCGGTTCGACGATCCGCCTGGAAAGAAAAGACGCGATCTATTTAAATCCCTTACAGACCTTGCGATCGTCTTCGACAAACGACGAAACAGCCCGCAATTTAAGCATATTATTGGAATTAAATATTGAACTCAGCAAACTGCGTGACTTGAATTCGCTTCAGCTCGCGACGCTCAAAGCAATTTTCGAGGCGCTTCCGGCAACACGCGGCGCGATTCTTTTGATCGAAGAAAATCTCCAAAACATAACCGCCACTTTCAGCCAAAACCGGGAATCCGGAAACGACCAACCGCTCAGAATCAGCCAGACGATCGCTGAGCAGGTCGTCAACGAAAAAACGGCGATTTTATGTCAAAATGTCGAAACAAATTCAGCCTACAACAAGGCAGCCAGTCTGGTTGGCACACAAACCAATTCACTGCTTTGTGTGCCGCTGACGATTGCCGAAAAAATCGCCGGAATTATCTATCTTGACACAAATAATCCGGCGCAAAGTTTTGCTGAAAATCACTTGCAATTTCTGACCGCGATCGCCGGAATTGTTTCGATAGTTTTGGAAAATATCAAACATCTGGAATGGCTGAACAACGAAAACCAGCGGCTTCGCCAGACGATCAATCTCGAACATAATATGATCGGCGAAAGCGAGCCGATGCAAAAGGTTTTTCGCTTTATCGAAAAAGCCGCGCCGACCGAGGCGACCATTTTGCTGCGCGGCGAAAGCGGAACCGGCAAAGAACTCGTCGCGCATGCCGTGCACGCCAATAGCGAGCGAACCGCAAAAAGCTTTATCGCGATAAATTGCGCGGTTTTGTCCGAAAATTTGCTCGAATCCGAACTTTTCGGACACGAAAAAGGCGCGTTTACGACCGCCGTTTCGCAGAAAAAAGGCAAAATCGAAATGGCGGACGGCGGCACGCTTTTTCTTGATGAGATCGGCGAAATGTCTTTGACGATCCAAGCCAAACTTTTGCGGGTTCTTCAGGAACGCGAATTCGAGCGCGTCGGCAGCACGCGAACGATCAAGGTCGATGTGCGAATCATTGCGGCGACCAATCGCGATTTGGAAAGCGAGATCAAAAACGGAAGATTTCGGCAGGATCTATATTATCGCCTCAATGTCGTTTCATTAACGATGCCGCCGCTTCGCCTGCGGCGTCAGGACATTCCGCTTCTGGCAAATTATTTCGTGACAAAATACAGCCAGAAATGTAAACGAAAAGTTTCGGGAATTTCCAAAGAAGCTCTTGATCTATTGGCGAATTACGATTTTCCGGGCAATGTCCGCGAACTCGAAAACGCCGTCGAGCGGGCGATCGTTTTAGGAAATTCCGATATAATTTTGCCCGACGATTTGCCCGAATCAATTCTCGAATCCAGTAATTTTGAAATGCCTTTGATGGAATATCAAAAAGCGGTCAACGAAATGAAGCAAAACCTGATATTGAAAACTCTCCGGCAAACAAACGGCAATTACACGGAAGCCGCCAAAATTCTCGGACTTCATCCGACCAACCTGCATCGTCTGATCCGAACCATGAATTTAAAACATCTTTTGAAACAATGAAAGGACGAATATTTTAAAGCGCCAGATTTTCAAACGCAGCGCCCGCAAATTTGAAATGTCGTTCCTCGTCGTTTATTTCCGCGCCGAGTTTTTTATAAAAACCGATCGCCGGCGCGTTCCATTCCAAAACCTGAAAATCGATCCGCTCAAATCCGCGCTGTTTGGCGAGCTTAGCGATATATTTGAGCATCATTTCGCCGACGCCTTTTCCGCGAAGGTCTTTCGTGATGTAAAGATCCTCGAGAAAAACCCCGCGCTGACCGCGAAAAGTCGCGAA
>CADEFG010000340.1:2302-5961 GCA_902826505.1 uncultured Acidobacteriota bacterium | reverse complement strand
TGAGAATGTTGCCGGGAGTTTTTTCCTAACAATTCACGATTGACGGTTTCCAATTGACGATTAACGATTACCGATTCCCGCGCCTCGTGACATTTTTGGGCAAAGCCCTAAACTTCTCAAACCAAAAACGCCATGGAATAATCGTTATTCAACGCGAAACCAATCAATGTCAGCCGTTCCGGCATCGTTGAATTTTGCCGGGCGCGTGTAAAATAAACCGACTTTGGCGCCGATCCAACGCCCTTCACGCGCTTTGAACGGCACGCCGAGGTTTGTAAATTTCGCGCCGTCCTCGCTGTAACTAAAACTGCACATGGCGCCTTTTTCAACTTTCACGCGCAAATAAAAAGTTTTGACGTTTAACAGATACGGGACATTTTCCGATTCCGCAAAGCCTTTGTCGGCATCTTTCGCACCGGCTTGCGCGACATAAAGTTTGCCGCCTTTGTAGGAAACGCCGACGTAGGAATAATCAATCCCCATCACGAGCAGACCGAATTTTTCGCTTTCAAAACGCGGCGTGATCGTCACTTTGGTCGTGACGGTAAATTGTTCGGCGGGAAATTTTTGCAGAAGTAAATTCGGGACATCCCAGAGATTTTTATATTTTTCGGGCAATTGCACGGAGTTCATCCGCAAAACGCCTTTGGCGGGAAACATATACGCCCAGGCATCCTCGTAATTACCGTGCCATTGCCATTGCAGCCCGAGTTTTTCCGCGTTGAACTCGTCGGAATCGGGCGGCGTTTCCGTCTGAAAGGTTTTTCCGACATCGGGTTTTTTAAAGCTCAAAACCGGTTCGCCCGTGCCGTCGCCGTCTTTGTCAATGCCGATCACCGGAAAATCGTTTTTCCACGTCACCGGCTGCAGATGCAGAATGCGCCCGTACGCGCCGCGGTCTTGAAAATGCAGAAACCAATTTTCGCCGGTCTGCGTCGAAACCCACGCGCCCTGATGCGGTCCGTTGATTGGTGTCGAGCCTTGCGCGAGCGCGATTTTTTCTTCATACGGTCCGTAGATATTTTTTGAACGAAGAACGAGCTGCCAGCCGGTCGCGACGCCGCCGGCGGGCGCAAAGATGTAATAAAACCCGTTGCGTTTATAGAATTTCGGACCTTCAATGGTCGGATGCGCGTCGTGCCCGTCAAAAACGATCGCGCCCCGATCGAGCAGTTTCGTTCCGTCCGGACTCATTTTCCAAACGACCAGAACGGTTTTTATTCCCGCGCGGCTGCCCGCAAACGCCGAAACGAGATAGGCTTTGCCGTCGTCGTCCCAGAGCGGGCACGGATCGATCAGACCTTTGCCCGCCTTGACCAAAACCGGTTCCGACCACGCGCCCGCCGGATTTTTCGTCTTCGTCATATAAATTCCGAAGTCCGGGTCGGGATAAAAAATGTAATATTCGCCGTTGTGAAATCGAATCGCCGGAGCCCAGACGCCGCCGCCGTGCTGCGGTTTGGCGAAAACGTCGAGCGGTTTTTGACGCTTAAAAACGTAATTGACGAGCTGCCAGTTGACCAAATCCTTCGAATGCAGAACGGGAAGTCCGGGCGCGGCGTTAAAGCTCGAAGCCGTCAGATAAAAATCGTCGCCGACGCGAATCGCGTCCGGGTCGGAATAATCGGCGAAAAGGATCGGGTTTTTATACGTGCCGTCGCCGTTGTCCGCCTTCCAAACCTTTGAAACTGTTTGCGCCGTCAGATCGAACGCGAACAAAATCAGCAGCGAAATTACGATAAAAATATGACGTTTCATAAAACTGTTTAGCCGTTCAAATTTCGTAATCCTCAATTTGCACACGACCGAATTGGGAAATGAGATTAGTGACGATTAACCCAAACAGTTGTCTGGACATTCCGTAATCACAAAGATAAACTCCTTCGTCTTCAATCTTGATTTCCGCATTAGGCATTTTTCCTGTATTGTTTTCCTCACGATGATTGTAGGAGTTCCACTCTTTATCAAATCCGGTAAAGCATGGAAGATTTCGCAAAAATTTGTCTATCGGCTCAGTATCCTTATATTCGATTATGACTTTGTATTCTATGCTCAATAAATTGTCCTATAGAATTCGGAGAGACTTGCGAATAATGAAAACGAAAGGAATTAGCCAAAAAGTAAATCTTAGATTCGGCTAAAGCCCTTGTTTGTCGAATCAGACCACCGGCTAAAGCCGGCGGCAATTTATAAAAATCCGGAAATTAAAAATTTGCTATTTCCGCTTGTTCGCGCCGCTGGTTTTTGCGTCGAAACCGTTGCCGTCGGGGAAATTTTCTTCGACTTCGAGACGCTGGGCGGCTTGCGTTTTGATCAGATGATCGTGCATCGCTTCGCGGGCGCTTTGGGCGTTTCGCTCACGCATCGCGCGGTAAATATTGCGGTGCTGTTCTGCCGAATCTTTCAGATCCTTGGCGCGTTTGACGGTTTTGCTGCGGTATTCAAAAAGGATCGTCGCGACCATGTTCATCAACGCGGTCAGAATCCGGTTGCCCGACGCAGCGGCGATGATCTGGTGAAAACGCATATCGTGGACGAGATATTGTTCGGGTTCGTCCAAGGACGCATACATTCCGGCGACCTCTTCCGCCATCTGCGTCATCTGTTCGCTGGTCGCGCGTTCGGCGGCAAAAGCGGCGATGCTCATCTCCAGCGAAAGCCGTGCTTCGAACATTTCGTCGGACGTAAATCCGTGAAGCGCCGCCATCAAACGCAGCGGACTGCTGTCGAGGGTCGGCGATTCTTCGGCTTCGGCAACAAAAGTTCCCGCGCCCTGCCGCGATTGCAAAATTCCGACCGTCGCGAGCGAACGAATGCCGGCGCGCAGTGTCGGGCGCGAAACGCCGAGCAGTTTTGCCAGATCGCGTTCCGGCGGCAGACGGTCGCCCGCCGAAAGCTCGCCGTTCTGGATCATTTCACGAAGCCGCGAGACGACTTCTTCGGCAGTCGTGCCGTTTTTTTCGGAAATGATGGTCGTAAATTTGTCCTGGTTTGCTTCTGACATCGGGTTTTTATATCAGTGTTGTTGATGAATTATCAAACTTTCACCAAATCAATTTTATAGTAGCTTTTTTCGCGCATTTTGTCGAAAAATCCGATCTGAAATTATTTCTTCGGCGGCAGCGGTTCCGCGAAAACTTTGATCAGAATCAGCGAAAATTCCTTGCCTTTCGTATTGATCCGATGATGCGGCGTGCCGCGCGGAACGACGATCAGATCGCCTTTGGTGATCGTAAACGTTTGCCCGCCGACGATTTTTGCGGCGCGCCATTCGCCATTGGAAATCTCGCGCGGATTTTCGAGTTTGCCGCCGAGCGTCAGCTGCGCCGAACCTTCGAGAACATAATAAACATCGTCCGAGGCATCGTGCAGTTCGGCGTCCGCCGTGTCTTTTTTATGGTCGTGCTGAACGGCGACGCGAAGCTCCATGCCCTCGCCGCCGATCAAATCCTCGACCTTGTTATCCGAGCGCAGAGATTTTTCCAAATCCGTCACCGATTGTTTGGTCTTGACGATAAACGGACGGATCGCCGTCGAAGGTTCGCGGGTTTGCGCCGCCGAGACGATTGCTAATACAAAAGTTAAAGTTAAAATTCCGAATATATTTTTCATAAATTTGTTGGTTTTTGCTTCTTCAAAACATTTGTAAAACGGAAATC
>CADEFG010000340.1:0-2292 GCA_902826505.1 uncultured Acidobacteriota bacterium | reverse complement strand
CGCGACTTTGCGTCTGTGCGGGAAATTAAATTTGTCTGACGGCGGGAATTTCTAACGGATAAATGTTTATCTCCCGCAAAGCCGCAAAGTCGCCAAGAATAACGATTATTTTTAGTTTTAATATAAACTGTTATTTCAAATAGCTTATTTTTTCTTCGATTGTGTCAAAAGCCACGCGCTCAATTCGCGCGCCGCCTGATGATTTTGAAACAAACCGTTCATTTTGCGCCCGTCAACATATTCGTTATAAAGCCACGGGTCGCCGAGCGCGAAAACCGTTCCCTTGCCGTGTTTGACGACCGCGACGATCGGCTCGTTATTGAGCGTTAAGATCGTCTGCGCTTTGCCCGTGAGCTTCAGCGTCGAGATTTCCTTCATATACAGATCACGCGCCGTTTTGAAAATCGGATTGCCTTCCGCGACCGTCACGCGACCTTGTTCGTACTGGTCGTTGAGCACGCGGTTTTTGCTGTCCTTATTAAATTCAAGCCCGAATTTTCCGGCTAAAATATTCCAATTATCAAATTCCGCATTGCCGAAATCATTGCCGAGCATCACGAGCACGCCGCCCGATTTGACCCACTCGGCGATATTACCAGCGTCCGCTTCGGTGATCAGATTCGGTTTTTCGGTTTCTTTTTCCGTGTCGGGATCAACGATGATATAAACGCTCGCCGATTTCAGGTTTTGGGCGTTCGGCGCGGCGGAAAGCGTGGCAAGCTGTGCGCCGTAAGATTTGAATTGTTCGCCGAGCGCATAAAATCCGGGATGACCTTTTTCTTCCCATTTGTAATGCCAAACGGAGCCGTCTTTGCGGACTTCGTGATTAAAATAATCGTCGAGCATCACGACTTTTCCGGCGCCGGGGCGTCCGCCGGCGAGCGATTCCATCTCGACCGCCGCCATCACCGCCGGACCCAAACCTTTCGCGTCGTTAATACGGATTTTTTCCGACATATAATAATCGAAACTGCCGTCGCGATAAGGCTTTCCGCCAAGTCCCGAAACCGAAACCGTGCCGTGCCAGTCGAGATTTCCGTCAGCCGTTTCTTTGATAAATTCTTTGTTGATCCCAGCCCAACCCGTGTTAACGGTCTGCAAATATTTTTCCGGCAAAACGCCTTGCCGCACGCCTTTCGCGGGCGCTTAAACAAACATCGCCGAAGCCGAAGATTCGAGATAATTTTTCTCTCTTGTCGGCAAATCAATGATGTCATACCAAACGCCGGATTTTTTGTCCTGATATTTCGTGATCGCTTCCGACAAGCGGTTCAAAATGCCGACGAGTTCGGCGCGGCGCGGATGGTTTTTCGGGAAATAATCCAATGTGTCAACGAGCGCAATCGCATACCAGCCCATCGCGCGTCCCCAAATGTGCGGACTCAACCCCGTTTCCTTATTCGCCCATTGCTGTTGTTTCGATTCGTCCCAAGCGTGATAGAGCAAACCCGTTTTCGGATCGCGGGCGTGATTTTCCATCCAGACAAACTGATTGGCGATATCCGTCCAATTGTCCTCGTTCCAGACGACGGAATATTCGGCGTAAAACGGTTCGCCCATATAAAGCCCGTCGAGCCACATTTGAAAAGGATAGATCTTTTTATGCCAGAACCCGCCTTCTTTCGTGCGCGGGTGAGTTTTGAGCTGACCGCGAATCTGCTCGATCGCGCGTTTGTATTTTTCGTCGTTCGTGACGCGGTAAAGCGTCATCAGCGCGCGCCCCGGCGTCACATGATCGATATTGTATTCGTCGGCTTGGTACTTTAAATTTCCGTCTTTATCGAGCCAGAAATCCATTCCCGACTTGATGAAGTTGAAATATTTCGGGTCGCCCGTCGCATACCAAACCTGTTCGACCGCTTTTAATTGAACGCCTTGTTCATACGTCCACGAGCGCGGAATTCCCGGCGGCGTTCCGTCGTCAACCCAGATGCGGTTCATCAGCGTATCGACTAATCGCGCGGAAAGCGGTGCGGTTTTCGGAACTTGAGCAACCGCCGAAAACGTTAAAATTAAAATAACTGCGAAAATCTTGACTGTTTTTAACATATATTACCTGTCAGACCCGCCTGCGGTAGCGGGCGGTTTAACTTGAAACACACAAATGTTCAATGTTTCACTAAATTCTTCAATAACCGAGCTTTAACCATCCGCTACCGCAAATGGTTCTGATCTATTTCCTCAGCGGAATCGTCATATTCCATGTATAACGTTTCCCGTCAATGGTTTCGCCGGTCGCAAAAAAAACGTGCGTCGGTTTGCCGTTTTCGAGCAAAACGTGCGGGCGTTCGG
>CADEFG010000339.1 GCA_902826505.1 uncultured Acidobacteriota bacterium | reverse complement strand
TGGGATACGCTTACGAGGCACGCGTAAGATTTCTTTTTCCGTCACACGGCGCAGTCAGTCATACGGAATTTACCCGTTTGATCGCCGAACACGGAATTTTCGGTATTTTCGCGCTCAGCGCGTTGGTTTTAATGATTATTTATAATTTCCGAAAGCAAAAATCGCCTTTCGGAAAAGCATTTGTGCTCTGGTTTATGGCGTGGAGTTCACTTTTTATGCTGAATGCCGGAATGCGTTTAGCCGCGCCTTCGCTCATTTTAGGGATGATCTATTTAACGGTGGTTGATGCCCAAACGCGAAAGCAAAAATCGCCGGACAAAGCAAATCAACTGCTCCCCGGAAGTTAATCAAAGACGATGCGAAAAAAAAACCGTCTGTGTTTTGTCGGCAGGATGCTTGGACGAAATGCCGGATATATCACAACCCAAGGACAGATTACCGCCGACCTATTTGCCGCTGAAGGTTATGAGGTTGTTTTCGTTTCGTCGAAAGGCAATCTAATCGCCCGGCTCGCGGAGATTGCGGCGGTGCTGATTAGAAATCAGCGCCAATTTGATCTTGTTTTGCTCGAAGTTTACAGCGGTTTGAGTTTGATAATTGCAGATGTCGCAAGTTTGATCTGCAAGCTCTTCAAACTTCCGTTGCTGATGGTTTTGCATGGCGGAAATCTGCCGGAATTTCTCGAAAAATATCCGCGCTGGACAAAAAGAGTTTTCCGGCGGGCTGATCTGCTCGTTGCTCCGTCACCTTTTTTAGCAAAGAAAATCGGCGCTCACGGTTTTGAAATCAAAGTCGTTCCAAATGTCATCGAACTCGAATCTTATCCTTTTCGGGAAAGAACAAAATTGGCGCCGCGTCTGCTTTGGATGCGCTCGTTTCATCCGATCTATAACCCGCAAATGGCGATTGAAGTTTTCGGCGAACTGCGGAAAAGCTACCCGAATGCGACTTTATTAATGGCAGGCGTTGACAAGGGACTCGAACCGGAAATAAAAAAAATGGTTTCGGAAATGAATTTATCGGAGGCGGTTGTGTTGCCCGGTTTTCTGAACGCTGCCCAAAAAGCGAAAGCATTTTCGGAAGCCGATATTTTTTTGAACACCAATCGGGCGGACAATATGCCGGTTTCAGTCGTCGAAGCTTGTGCTTGCGGGTTGCCGGTCGTCGCGACCAATGTCGGCGGCTTGCCTTTTCTGATTTCAGACGGCGAAAACGGTTTACTGGTCGAAAATGAAAATGTCGGTGAAATGACGGAAGCGATAAAATCATTGCTCGAAAACGCTGATTTAACAAAAAAAATCTCACGCGGCGGGCGCACGTTGGCGGAGCGTTCGGCGTGGACTGCGGTTCGTGCCGATTGGGAAAATTTGTTTGCCGAAGTTTTCGAGAAAAAGCCTCAAAATTTTCAGCCGCAATTTGCTGCAAACGACCTTGCAACCGAGAAAAGAAAGAATTAACAATGAGCCTTTCGCTAAAAATTTATCACAAATTGCCCGCCTGGTCGCAAAGTCTCGCGGCGAGCTTGCGCGGTTATTATTTAAGCTCGTGGCGGTATGACAAACGCACGGAAAAACTGGTTGAAGCAGCACTGGAACGCGATTGTTGGAGCGCAAAAGAGTGGCGCGATTTTCGGGAAAATCGTCTGGAGTTTATTTTGAACCGCGCCGCTACCGAAGTTCCTTTCTACCGCGAACAATGGGCAGAGCGGCGCCGCAGCGGCGATAAATCTTCTTGGGAAATGCTCGAAAATTGGGCGATTTTAGAAAAACAAACTTTGCGCACGCGAGCAACGGAATTTGTCGCCGACGACTGCCGGCGCGAAAAAATGTATCACGAACACACGAGCGGAACAACCGGAACTTCGCTTAATTTATGGTCATCGGCAGAAACCGTCAAGCTCTGGTACGCGCTCTTTGAAGCCCGCTGCCGGCGTTGGTACGGCGTTTCGCGCCGCGACCGCTGGGCGATTCTCGGCGGACAATTGATCGTTCCGGTCAGCACGCGCAAACCGCCATTTTGGGTTTGGAACGCCGGAATGAATCAACTTTATTTGTCGAGCTATCATCTCGCGCCGGATTTAATCAATCATTATCTGGATGCAATTGCGAAATATCGCGTCACCTACATTTTGGGTTATTCTTCGGCGCTTTACGCCTTGGCGCAGGAAGTTTTAAGACAAAAGCGCAAAGATGTTCAATTAAAAGTGGCGATGACGAACGCCGAACCGCTTTTCGATTATCAGCGCGAAACGATTTCCGAAGCATTTAATTGTCCGGTGCGCGAAACATACGGAATGGCGGAAGTTGTCGCCGCCGCCAGCGACTGCGACCGCGGACGGCTTCATCAATGGCTCGATACGGGCGTGATCGAAACGGATTCGACCGATAAAAGCCAAACGGAAGATTTTATCTGCACCGGATTAATAAACGCCGATATGCCGCTGATCCGTTATCGCGTCGGCGATTGCGGCAGTTTTTCCGATCAACAGTGCGACTGCGGCAGAACTTTGCCGCTGATTGAAAAAATCGAAGGACGCAGCGACGACCTTTTATACACGACCGACGGCAGACGCGTCGGTCGGCTTGACCCGGTTTTTAAGAACGATCTGCCGGTCAATGAAGCTCAAATCATCCAAAAATCGCTCAAACAAATCGTCGTCCGGCTTGTCCCGGCGGACGGATTTAATCAGCAAGCCGCGAAAAATCTGGCAGACCGAATTCGTGAGCGAATGGGCGATGTCGAAGTAATTTTCGAAACCGTGACAGAAATCCCGCGCACCGAAAGAGGAAAATTCCGGGCAGTAATCTGCAATTTATCGGCTGATGAACGTCTTACTCTAAAAAATCAAGGGGAAAATTTATGTGTGGAATAGCTGGAATTTATGAGCGCAACGGTCACCGCGTTTCGCTCGAATTAATTGAAACAATGGGCAATACGATGGCTCATCGCGGTCCTGACAACTTCGGGCTTTTTGGATTTAACGAGCAGATCGGTTTATCGCATAACCGTTTAAGTTTTTTGGATCTCTCGCCGGCTGCCAATCAACCGTTCAAAAATGAAAACTACGCGCTGGTTTATAACGGTGAAATTTACAATTTTCGGGAAATCAGAGAACGGTTGATAAAAGATTACAATGTTCGTTTTGAAACCACGTCCGACACCGAAGTTCTTTTTTTCTCTTTGATTCACGACGGAATCGAAAAATGCTTGAAAGGGCTTCGCGGAATGTTTGCCTTTGCTTTTTACGACAGAAATGAAAATGAATTATTGCTTGCCCGCGACCGTTTGGGAATCAAACCGCTTTATTATTACCAAAATGACAAATCATTCTACTGGAGTTCGGAAATCAAAGCGCTGGCGCAAACGCTCAATCTAAAACCGGATCCGCTGAAAACTCTTTTTTCAATCAACGGAATTGCGGAAACATCCAATGATTTTACGCTTTTCAACGACATTTTGCCGGTTAAACCGGGAAGTTATTTAAGGATCAAATCCAATTACCGAAAACCTCAGGAATTTTTCTACTATAAAATAGTCGATGATTTCGAACCGGAGCGCTATGCCGAATTAGAGCGCAAATCACGCGCCGATATTTTGGCGGAATTTGAAAGTTTGCTGACTTCAAGCATCGAAAGTATGTTGGTCAGCGACGTGCCGCTCGGTTCATTTGTCAGCGGCGGTGTTGATTCAAGTCTGATTTCGGCGATCGCCAATAAAAAATATCCGGATTTAAAACTGTTCACGGCTAACGTGCTCGGGAAATTCTCCGAGTACGATGATGCCAAAGCCTTATCGGACCATCTTGGCAGAGAACTTTTCGATTATAAATTCAAACCGGAACAAATGCTTTCGGATTGGGCAGAAGTGACCTACTTTTACGAATGTCCGATCGTCATCCACACAAACGCGATTCCGTTTTCAAATGTCGCCCGTCTGGCGCACGACTCAAACGTTAAAGCGGTTTTGACGGGCGAAGGCGCGGATGAATTGTTTCTCGGTTATCCGCGACAATTGACCGATCAATACAAATGGCTGGCGACGCTTCCGATCAACGCGATCAAATCTTTTTACAAACTGATTCCCGGACTCGAAGACTACTTGTTTCCAAACCACAAACAAACGTCTGTTGAGTTTGCGAGCCAGCTAATCAGGCAATTTGAATCGCCTTACCGGGAATCGGAAATAGAGGAAAAATTTACTTTTCTGAGCGAACCGCAAAGACAAAAACAGCTTCTCACAATTAAAATGCTCGGCGACCATCTGGTCGGACTCTTGCACCGAAATGACCGGATGGGAATGATGGCTTCGATCGAAGCGCGCTTTCCGTTTCTTAATGAAGAATTAGTCAAATTCGCCATCAATCTGCCTGCCAAATTTAAGATCGGGCGTTCGCTGCGTTGGCACAATTACAAACATCCGTTTCTGGTTGATAAATGGGTGATCAGAAAAACGGCGGAAAAATATTTGCCGAAGGGTTTGGCGACCAAAAAGAAAAATGGATTTCCGATGGGCGGTCATAAATTCGTGAAGGTTAAAAAAGGATTTTTCAAAAACGGCTGGGTCGCGGAAAATCTGGCGCTCAACGACAAAAAACAAGCATTCATGCTTGAATCGCAAAATCCTTATTTCATCGCCAAACTTGCGTCAACCGAAATCTTCGGTCGGATTTATGGTTTGGGCGAGAGTCTGGAAAATGTCAAAAACCACATTTTGCGTCATACGGAAATGATTTCCCGAAGTTTTATCGGAGCAGGACTTGTGAACCTTGCCGAGACTTCTCCTCAGTTATTTTAAATATATATATTCAGCCGGAATGTGGAAAAGTTCAAAAAAGCGGCAGTGGCTGAAATAGTCTGTTTCCACTTTCAAACTGATGTTGTAAATAAACGCACCAATCAAAACGACGGAATACTTGGCTTTGATAGTGATGAATACAAATCAATCAGAAATAGATCTAATTTGTCAGTAACATATTTTTAGGATGCCGCCCTGAAAGAAGTTTCACGGTGCAGAAAATTTGTCGGGGATTGGCCGAAAAAGGAGAAAAGATGGAAGGAAAAGTTAAATTAATCTCGAGAAATTCAAATGAAAACGCCAATTCCATGATGTTTGAGCAAAACTCTTGGGTCAATTTTACAGTCTTGGACATAGGCGCGGGTTACAAGGTCAAACGGTTTGAAATTTTACCGCTCAAGCAATTGAGTTTTCCAAAAAATAGATTTCACGCGCAACATTGGACGGTCGTCCAAGGAACGGCAAAAGTCACGGTCAATGACCAAACATTTTCGATCAAAGCCGGTGAAACCATTGATGTCGGGATTGGCGAAATCCATTGCGTAGAAAATCCGGATAATTCGGAAATATTGGTTTTTATCAATGTGCAATGCGGGTTTTATATGGCGGAAGATGACTTTATTCATTTTTCGGATAAAATTGGGAGAATTGCCGATGCTGTCTGAAATTTATGAATTTCAAAGGATTTGCCGGATGAAAAGTTGGCGACAAAATACGAGTTTAGAATTTTTCCAGCCTCAAAACATCTCTCAAAACCAAATTAATATATGAACCAAGATTTGCAAAAAAAACCATTCGTTTCGGTTGTCATGCCTGTGCGAAATGAGGCTGATTTTATTGACCGCTGTATGAAATCGGTATTAGCGCAAGAATATCCGCCTGAATTAATGGAAATCATTATTGCCGACGGACTTTCGACCGACGAAACGCGGGTTAAACTTGAAAAATTAAGAGAAATTTCCGAGATTCCGATCATTATCGTGGACAATCCCGAACAGATCGCGCCATGCGGATTAAATCGGGCAATTGCCAAAGCCGGTGGTGAAATTATTGTCCGCGTTGACGGGGATTGCGAGATCGAGGAGGACTATGTTGCGAGTTGTGTGAAATAGCTGAAAGACGGACGTGGCGAAGGTGTGGGGGGGCAGATAGAAAAGGTTAGAGAAGGGTTGAAGGTGCAGGAAAATGACATAGGGATG
>CADEFG010000338.1 GCA_902826505.1 uncultured Acidobacteriota bacterium | reverse complement strand
GAAAAGATAAACGAGCGGTTCGGACATTTGACTGTTAGTTGAAGTGCCCCAAGCTTCCTGCGGCAAATAATGACCGTCATTTAATAAACGAGAATCGGAAACGAATTGCGCTTTGTTCGGATTTACGGCATTATCCATTGCCGTCCAACTAAAGTTAAGGGCAACCAATCCGAGAACCAACACGGTGAAAATATTTATAAACTTCCCTTTGCATTTCATAATTTTTACCTCGATTTTGAAACATCTTAGCACAGACCTATTTTTTCAAAAAACATTTTTGGCGAATCCTGCCGGAAATTCATTTGGTTTAGCGAGTTTGACTCGCGCCCGCTCCGCCAACCTTTACGAAGCGGAATTCCCGGCAATGCGCGTCGCCATTCCTTATTTATTATTTCGCCGGAACCATTTGTTCGAGTGCTTTGCGGAAAGCCGCGCCGTTTTGAACCTGCGCGTTTGCCGAAAGCGTGTTGGTCGTCTTGCCGCTCGTATCGGCAGCCGAGATCATCGAATAACTCTGCCGCGTGCGCGGCACGTAGATCAAAAATCGATGCGCCGCGCCATCGGCGGTGACGCCCTTATAAATGACTTCTTCAAAACCGTCGCCGTCAACGTCCTGCGGTTCGAAGATCCATTGTGCACCGCGAAATTCGGGCGTGTCGAGCGAGGTTCGCGCCGAGATCTCCCACGGGCTGTTGAGATTCGCGCGTTCGACCGCGAACATATGCGATTTGCCCTCGGCAACTTTGAGGTGAAGACAAACAAGCGCCGAATCCTTCGGGGTTTTAACGATCTGCATCCCGTCGGCATGATGTTCGGTCGTCGTCGTAATTTTGGTAATAATCTTGTCGGCTTCTTCGGTCGAAAGAATCTGCGATGAAGTTACTGTTTTATCGTCGATCGACGGAGTGCTTTTCACATAATCATCGCCCATATTATGGTTCGAATGATCCATATTTGCCATCGAATTCGAATTGCCGGTCGAAACGATCGGATTTGAACCGGATTTCAGCCAGAAAAATCCGGCGATCGAAAGCGCGCCGATCAAGATCACGGCGGCGGCTGAAGCCACCGCAATTTTCAGATTTCCGCCTTTATTTTCCTTGATTTTTTCAGCCGGAACAGCGGCTAACGGTTTCGGCATCTGCGAATCGGTGATCGCTTTCATCTGCTGCGTGACCGGATGAATGCCGCCGAAGGTATTGGTTTGCGTGTTCAGATTGATCGCCGGAGAAGATTCGCCCGAAACGCTCGCTTCGAGCCAGGCTTTCGCGACCGCCGCGTTTTCGGGGCGATCTTCGGGTTTCTTCGCCAGCAGCCGTTTGACGACCGCTGCCAGCGCCGGCGGAATTTCGGGCGCGAATTCTTCGAGATTCGGTGCTTCGACCATCGCGTGCTTGATGATCACGGCAGAGAGAACTTCATCGTTAAACGGCGGGCGACCGGCAATCATTTCATAAAGAAGCGCACCTAAACTGTATAAATCGCTGCGCGCCTCGACCGGATTTCCCAGACATTGTTCGGGCGACATATAAAACGGCGTTCCGACCAAAAATCCGTTACCCGTCATCGAAAGCCGCATACTTTCGGCGTTATCGGTGTTGAGCATTTTGGCGATCCCGAAATCGAGCACGAAAACGCCCTGTTGATTGAGCATGATATTCGCCGGTTTCAGATCGCGGTGAATGATCCCGAGCGAATGCGCTTCGCTCAAGACGTCGCAAATATTGACGGCGATCTCGACCGCTTTTTTATAGGGCAATTTGCCGTCGCGCTTGAGCAGATCGGCGAGCGTGATGCCTTCGACATATTCCATCACGATAAAAAGCCGACCGTCGGGCAGCGTTCCCGAATCGTAGATCATCGCCGCCCGCGGATGCCGGAGCTTTGCCATCAAACGCGCCTCGCGCGCAAAACGCTGCATGACGTCGGTGTTCATCGCAAATTCGGGATTGATAACTTTGACGGCAACCACCCGGTCGAGACTCAAGTGAGTTGCGCGGTAAACGGTTCCCATCCCGCCGCGTCCGAGCAAACTTTCGATCCGCAAATTATTGGCGACAATCTGTGGAACCGAATTGCCTGCATTACCTGTCGAAGAATCAAAATTTTCCATAAAGTTCCCTTGTCAATGTATTCGATAAATTTTCGCGAATCGGTTTTAAAATATATTATTAAGTGAAAACACTAAATAATATACACTCTCTTTCAAAGAAGCGTAAATAAAAAAGCGTATAATGCGGAAAATTTCAGGCTCGCGGCAGCACGCCCGGATTTGGATATTTCTTTTGGTCGGAAAACCTGTGTCGTTTTTTTTGCGGGCATCTGCAAACAATAAAAAAGACGAGCCGAAACTCGTCTTTTCAACAATATTAGCTGACTTATCAGAAAGCCGGCGTCGGCGTCGGCGATGGCGACGGCATCGGCATATCCGGTGACGGCATCATGGTCGGCGACGGATCTGGCGAGCCGGTGGGCGACGGGCTCGGCGAAACCGTCGGACTTGCCGTCGGTGACATCTTCATTTTCGGCGTCGGCGTCGGCATAAAACCCGTCGAACGATCATTTTCGTTCGTTTGAATCGGCTGACTCACAAAACCCCAGACCCCGAACGAAAGAAACATTCCGATTCCCAGCGTCAAAGCTACTTTTTTTAACATAAACTAACCTCCCTTTTTATGATTTCTCATAAAACACATTAAAAAGTGTTTTAAATTGAAACATTGCCATTTCGTCTTAATACTTTTTAAGCAATGGCTATGCCATTTACGATAAACTCTATGCAAAACAGTCAATTTTTCAATTACTTTGATTTCGAGAATAAATTGTTGTATCGAAAACCGACACGGCTCAGATCATCTCGACAAATCGAACTTTTTTTTATCAAATTTAAACGGAGGAAATATGCCATATAACAAACTAAACATTTCGGGCGCGAAATCAGACGTGCTCGCCTGGGTTCATCACGATCTCTCGCTCGACGAACAAAATATGCTGCGCAACGTCTCGCGGCTGCCGTGTCTTTTCAAACATGTCGCGCTGATGCCCGACGCGCATCTCGGAATCGGCTCGATGGTCGGTTCGGTCGTCGCCACCAAAGAAGCGGTCATTCCCGCCACGGTCGGCGTCGATATTGGTTGCGGGATGGCGGCAATCAAGACGCCTTTTAAGAGCGGGATTCTCGACGGCAAATTAAAAGATTTGCGGCACGAGATCGAACGCGCGATTCCGGTCGGGTTCAACGCCCATAAGGAATCCGATTGGCACGCGTCGCGCTGGGTGGGCTGGGAAACATTCGATGAACTGCATTCAGGCGTTCAAGACCGGAAGGTCAAAGCAATGAAACAGCTCGGCACACTCGGCGGCGGAAATCATTTTATCGAAGTTTGCCTCGATACCGAAGATAATGTTTGGCTGATGCTTCATTCCGGTTCTCGTAATATCGGAAAGGAAATCGCCGAACGGCACATCGCGACGGCGAAAACGCTGCATCGTTTGAACGAATTGCCCGACCCGAATCTCGCCTATTTTATTCAAGGAACACGAGAGTTTCAAGATTACTGGCGTGATCTGGATTGGGCGCAAAGTTACGCGCTGATGAACCGTGAAGTCATGATGAAACGGCTTTTGAAATCATTCAACCGGATGTTTAATAAGCAAAAAGAGTTTCGTCCGGAAATCGCGGTCAACTGTCATCACAACTACGTCGCGCTGGAAGAACATTTCGGCGAAAAGGTCTTTGTCACGCGCAAAGGCGCGATCAATGCCGAAACGGGGCGCTACGGCATCATTCCCGGCTCGATGGGCGCGAAATCGTTCATTATCCGTGGGCTTGGAAATCCCGAAAGCTACAATTCCTGCTCACACGGCGCCGGAAGAAAGATGTCGCGGACAGCAGCAAAAAAACGCTTCACCCGCGAAGACTTGGAAAGAATGACGCGCGGAGTCGAATGCCGCAAAGACGCGGGCGTCATTGACGAAATTCCCGGCGCCTACAAAGACATCGATCAAGTTATGCGTAACCAATCCGATCTGGTCGAAATCGTCGCGGAATTAAAACAAGTCGTGTGTGTGAAAGGGTAAAAAAGAGTTCGCTGATTTAGTTTTCTATTTCGGCAAACTCTTTTCCAAAAATTTTATGAAACCGAAAACCAGAAAACAAAGATACAACGCGATTGTATCGGCGACAACAAAAAACCTAAATGCTTGCGTAATTGAATTAGCCGAAAGCTATTTGAAAGACTTCCCTAACAGTCAGGGCGGTTGGGATATGTATAGTCTTGCACTTTTTAGAATTGACAGATTCAAAGATGCCAAGAAAGCGTTGTATAAATCAATTGAATTAATTGACGAACCAGATAAACAACGTCGTTTAGCTTGGCTTCAATGTCGGATGGGAGATATTTATAGAGATTCAGGACATTTTCATAAAGCTATCGAATGGTTTCAAAAAGCTCACACTACAAATTCTTCTGAGGCAACATTTTTAATTTTTCAAGGTGTTATGTTTTTAAGAATTGAAAAATTCGAGGAAGCCGCCGAAACTTTCCAAAAAGCTACGAAGTGTGAAAAAGGATGTATTGATGAAGCATTTTATAATCTCGGTGTTGCTTATCTAATTCAAAAAAGATACGAAGAATCAATGACTTGTTTTGAAAAAGCGCTTGAAATTGATTCGAAATATAAGGAAGCGAAACAACAACTCAAAGACGTTTGGAAAGTTTTAGAAATTATTGAATAAATCGGGACTAATCATTGATTTTTTAGGCTGATTGATGGACATTATTAGACATTAATTATGTCAAACCAAAATCCGAACGGCTTTTCGTCGCTTAAAATTTTGCTCCATTTCAGCTTTTTTATTGTCGGTATCGTGACGGTTTTGCTCGGTCAGATTTTGCCGATATTGGCTGTAGACTTATCTCTGAACGACAAACAATCGGGATTTTGCTTTACCGCTCAATTCGGCGGCTCGATCATCGGGACGGTTTCGACCGCTTTTTTGATCAGGCGATTTGGGTTTGTCAAAACTCTCGGACTGGCTTTTTTACTTTTTATCGCCGGTTTGGGCGCAATTAATTTCGGCGGTTTGGAAATTAGTTGGGCGAGCGTTTTTATTTACGGCATCGGCGTCGGACTCGCAATTCCGTCAACTTTGATGCTGACCGCCGCGCTCAATCCGGTCAAAACCACCTCAGCGTTAAATTTGATGAGCTTTGTCTGGGGTCTCGGCGCGATTGCCAGTCAGCCGTTTGTCAGTTTTCTCGGAAGCGGAAAATTTGTTTTCCCGACCTTGCTGCTGGCGGCGATCAGCGTTTTGTTCGCCATCATTTATTTGATTTCGTTTAAGAGTTTTGATGTCCAGAAAAACGAATCGGCTTCGGAAACAAACCCGGCGGTTCCGATCTGGAGCAATCCCAAATCGTGGCTGATCGTCGCGTTCGGTTTTTGCGACGTCGGGATCGAAAGCGGTATCAGCGGCTGGCTGACTTCATATACGTCTCGTTCGGATTTACCGCCCGCGATTTCGTGGCTGTCGGCAACCCCGATCTTCTTTACTTTTTTTGTCGCGGGACGCGGATTCGCGGCGGTTGTCGCCCGTTTTTTATCAAACAATCAAATCATTTGGGCAAGTCTCAGCGTCACATTTCTGGGCACGATTCTGCTGATTTTATCTGCCGGCTGGCAAACGATCTTTCTCAGCGCGGCGATTCTCGGACTCGGATTAGCGGCGGTTTTTCCGACCAATATGTCGCGTTTTACCGAAACCTTCGGCGCCGCGGCAAACGAAAAAACCGTTCCGCTTTTTGTGATGGGCAGCGTCGGTTCGATCACGATCACCTGGCTGATCGGTTATATTTCAAATCTTTATGCGAACAGTTTGAAAGCCGGACTCGCCGTTTTGCTCGGCGCGGCGGTCGTCCTGCTGATTCTGCAAATCCTTTTTCAAACCGTCAACCGAATCGAAAACAACAGCGATTCGCTCAAATAATTTCTCGTGG
>CADEFG010000337.1 GCA_902826505.1 uncultured Acidobacteriota bacterium | reverse complement strand
GCGCCGAAATACAAAGCCGGAATGCCTTATGAAGAAAAGATACGTTTTCAAATGATGAAAATGAGCTTGCCGATAACGTGGCGGAAAACCGGCGAAAATCGTCCGGCTTTAGAAGAATACAAAGGAAATTGGGAATGTAAAGTGGGAAAAGACGGCGCAGTTTGGCGAACTTTCCGCTGGAAAGTCGGGGCGGACTTACTGCCCGAACTTCACGCGGAACAACGTGGAAACATTAATCTCGGTTACAACACGTTTTTGATCGACATGGAAATTCCAACGGGCGGAAGTATTTTGGACGGCAGATTAACGGGAGCGTCAAATTCGTTTTTCTATGGTCAGCCTTGGACGACTGCGGAAGGAAAAGCGATGGCGGCGCGTGTTCCGAAAAAGGGAAATCCATTTCCCGTGCCGTCAAATTAGCCGAATGATTGTTAATCAGCGGCACGACCAGTAATTACGGAGGAAATTGAGATGAAGCAGATGCTTGTAAATGTTTTGAAAAACTATCATACGCAGAAAATTAATTTTAGATACAAAAGCACGGACGGCGTCAGATACGGGATTTATGCAAGCGATTTTCAAACGGTGGCAACCGCGGTTGATGACGGCAGAATCAGTGTTGTCGAAGGCGGCGTGGCTGCCGGAAAAGCAGAATATTCGCTTAGAAAAAACGGCAATAAAGATGCCAATACTTTTTACATCGGACAAAACAACGCCGCGCCGAATGTTTTCAAAAGTCTTTTGGTGCACGAAGCGATTCACGCCAAATTCGATCTAAATATGCTGCAGATGCCGTGGCTCGACAACGAAGCGATTGCCTATGTGGCGCAAGGCTTTTACATCCTGAGCGCGGGCGAAGACGGCGGACTTTCCGACCAAGCCTATCTGGGTTTGGAGGTTGCCAGAGATTTACAAAAAGGCGTTAGTGATTCTTCGTGGGCGGATTTGCTGAGAGAGTCTCTGCTCAACGATCCGTTATACAAAAATTACATTAACGGAAATTTTATGGGCGACGGTTAAAATTATGAAAATTCTAAAAATTATTCTTATCATCTGTGTTTTTTCGATGTCCGGCTGTAGTTCGCCGAAACCCTTTGAAATCAAAGACGTTTGCGCTCAACCCGTAGGCACAAAGGTCATTACGCAAGGCTATCTTTCGCTGCCGAAAACGATTGACACGATTCAATTGACGAAAGGCGGCGCGATCACGGCGGTCGGTTATCAAATATTTTTGATGACCAAAGCCGATGCGAGCGGCGATGCCGTGAAGGTCACGATTTGGACGACCACCAAATCTGAACCGAACAAGATCAAGCCTTTTTCGCAAAATTATACCTGGAACGATCTGCTTGTTTATACCGACGACGGCAAGGAAATCGGTGCGGGAAAAGTTATCAAAATTACAGGCGAAAACGTCGCCGACGCAAAAACGGGATGTGCCGTCAGCATCACAAAAATCGAAACGCCGTGAGGTAAAAAGATGCAAAAGCTATATATTTTAGTACTGTTTTTACTTTCGTTTTCCACGATTTTTGCGTTGCCGGGAGATTTGGATACGACGTTCGGCGTTTCGGGCGGTTATGTCGTTTCGGATTTTTTGGCAGCGCAGGTTGATGAGCGCGCAAACGATGTCGCGGTGCAGACGGACGGAAAAATCGTCGTTGTCGGAAGCCGTTTCGCTGCCGTCAATAGCGTTGATTATTTGGCGGCGCGTTATAACGCTGACGGAACGCTCGATACGACGTTTAGCAGTGACGGAATTTTTCTTCTGCACAATTCAAACTCGGATGTTTTGAACGCCGTTGCCATTCAGACGGACGGCAAAATCGTCGCGGTCGGGCAAAGTAATTCTACGACGGAAGCATACGTTATTCGGCTGAATGCGAACGGAACGCTCGATACGACATTTAGCGGCGACGGAATTTTTGAAATCACGAGCGCGGGAGTTGCGCTTTCGGTCGCGCTTCAAACTGACGCAAAAATCGTCATCGGTTCGCGCGGGTTGTCGGGCGAATCAATCATCATACGGCTGAATACGAACGGCGCACTCGATACGACTTTCGACACGGACGGGATCGCTTCGCTCAGTCCGAATCACTACGAGCCGTACGGTTTGGCAATTCAATCAAACGGCAGAATTGTCGTCGCGGGAACGAGTTCGATTTCTGCGGGCGGCGATATTTCGACTGTTCGTTTGCTGACTTCGGGGGCACTCGACACGAGCTTTGACACCGACGGAATCGCTGTAACTGCTGTCTATGCAGGCGACAGCGAAGCGAGAAGTTTAGCGATTCAAACGGACGGAAAAATCGTTGTCGGCGGCGGTCCGGGCGCAAACGGAAGCGAAACCGAAGCCGCGATTGTCCGCTACAATTCCGACGGTTCGCTCGACACTTCTTTTGACGGCGACGGCATCAAACTTTCGAATCTGAACATCGGCAGCGGCGACAAATATTTTAATGACCTTGCCGCGCAGACGGACGGAAAAATTCTGGCAATCGGCGACACGACTTATAGCGTGGCAGCGCTTTTTGTGGTCGAAGATTTCACGCTTTTGCGGCTCAATGCGGACGGAACTTTCGATCCGAGTTTTGATGGGAACGGCATCGTGCGTTCGCAATGGTGCGAGCAAGGTTCGGATCTCGCGTTGCAGACAGAAGGCAAAATCGTGGCAATCGGTTCGCAGGAGCGTTTATCAAATCCGACTGATAATGCCGTTTGCACACAACGGTTTAACGTTGACGGCGCGGTTGATACGAGTCTGAATTTTGCGGCTGGCGACGGTACAATCAAGCAAACTGTTTTGTCCGCGCAGGAATTTACTTCGGTCGAAGCGATTGCGAGTTTGCCGAACGGCAAAATTTTGGTTGCCGGTTGGGGCGAAGTTCCGAATCAGTCATACAATACCGCAAAACTGCTTCGGCTGAAGTCAGACGGCACGCTCGACACATCATTCATGGACGAAGGAATTTTTGAATACACTAATTCTTCAACTTCGACATATTTCAATGATCTGAAAATTCTCGCTGACGGCAGTTTTTTAGTTGCGGGTGAAGTCGGAATTCCGGTCGGCGGAATTGTTGCAAAGTTCACGTCCGCCGGAATTCTCGACACAAATTTCAGCGGCGACGGCGTTTTTACAAGCAGCGCAATTTCGCGGATCTACGGTGTCGCTGTGCAAACCGACGGGAAAATTATCGGTTGCGGCTCAAACGGTTCGGGTTTAGCCACGAGAAACGGTAAAATCGTTCGGATTTCGGCGACCGGAACGCTTGAACAAGACACATTTTCAAATTTTGGCAACGCCAATAATAACGAAATCCTCGAGTGCGCTCTGCGATCGGACGGCAAATTGATCGTCGCCGGATACGGTAACGACGGAACGAGCGATTTTATCGGCGTTTCGCGCAAACTCACGACCTTTGCCTCCGACACGACCTTCGGCACGAGCGGAATTGTCACGACCGATATGTCTTCATCTTTGAATGACCGCGCAACCGATTTGGCGGTTCAATCCGATGACAAGATCGTTGTTACTTCGACAGGATTAAATACGAGCGGCGATCGCGATTTTGCGGTGCTTCGATATGAATCAAACGGTGCGCTTGACCCGAATTTGTACGAAAATTTCGGCACGAACGGCATTTCGCTGATTGATTTTGTCGTGGGGAATCCGAATGATGAAGCAAACGCTTTGTTGATTCAACCTGACGGACAGTTAATTGTCGGCGGCGCAAGCGATCCGGGAACAGGTGAAAGATTCAGTTTGGCAAAACTCAATGCCGACGGTTCGCTGGCGTTCGGCTTCGGCACACTCGGCAGAACGAGCACGCTGTTTCCGAATAACGATGCCCGCATCAATGCTTTGGGATTTTACCTGAACGACAGAATTCTGACAGCGGGTAGAACCTGGAACGGAACGAATTACGATTTTGCGATTGCGCGCTATCAAAACGAATTTATTCCAACGGCGGCAAATGTTTCGGTTTCCGGCAGAGTTTTGTCGGCAAAGGGAAACGGCATTCGCAACGTGATCGTGACGATGACTGATAAAACCGGCAATATTTTAACGGCTCGCACAAATTCGTTTGGATATTTTCGTTTCGATGAAATTCCGGTCGGTGAATTTTATGTTATTTCCGTCAGCTCAAAGCGTTATATATTCGACCAATCTTCGCAAGTTTTGGTCGTCAATGACGAATTGACCGATATAAATTTTTTCGCGGAGGAATAGAAAGCAAAAAACTAGGCGCTGCGTTGAGAGATCAACGCAGCGCCTAATTTTTGCCTTATTCAGCAGATACCGAAGTATCTTTAGATTAAGGTTGGCGAATCTCGCATGTACACGTTCGATTCGCCGGTTTTTTTGTATCCCGAAAATGCTCGCGGCGAGCGTCTTTCCGGTCAGCACACAATTTGTTTTCACACTCTGCTGTCTTTCTCTCGAAAGACTGTGCCGATAGGTTTTTGTTGTGGTGGCTTTTCCTCCACCGCCGGTTACGTTCCCGGCAACGAGGCTCACTTGGCTTACGCCTCATGAGCGACTTTTGCTCCTTCCTGGTGGTTCCTTGCCAAAAAGTGTTGTTCGTTTTTATCCGACCAACCCGAAAAAGTTTTTCAACCGTTTCGTAAGCAAGCCTTTCGGCTTCGATTCAAGGCGTCATAGCAACTGTTTTCCGTCTTTCGCTGCCCTCAAACAATGCGTCACCGCTCTGTCTGCCTTTCCTTGTACCGGTCAAAAGCCCGTAAGCATTTTTGACTTGTAGGAGCGATTCTACACTCTTTTTTTTTCTTGTCAAGAGGTAAATGCATAGAAAATACTTTAAGTTTTGCCCTTATTCTACTGGCATTTTTTGAACAAACTGTGGAAAAAATTTACTATTGCCTGTGGAAAAAGTTGTGGAAAACTTTGCAACCATTTTTAAGGAGTAGTTTAAATTTTCAGCGGTTTTTAGTGATTTGGTCGGAGACTTGTGCAAAACTTCAAAAAACTAACTCAAAAAAAATTTTTAAAATTGAAAAAAAATAATTTTTGGTGCTTCTTTTCAGAAGTTTCGGATGCAAATTGTAAATTTCGGGTTGAAGTTGATGAAATTAATCCGTCGGAAAATTTTATAATTCGGAAAACCTTCTGAAATTATTGATATTCGTCTGACCGCCAGCTTTTCTTTATTAAAAATAAAATTTTCAAACATAAAAAGATGTCGACGTTGTTAAAAACAATACCGACATCTTTTGATAAAAAAATAATTAACTGATTTAAGCCGCTTCCGTTTTCGGTTGAAGCTCGGTGGCGCCTTCGGCGTAAACGCTGATGAATTTGCCTTTTTGACCTTTATTCTCAAATTTGACAAAACCCTCGATCAAAGCAAAAAGCGTGTCGTCTTTGCCGCGCCCGACGTTTTTGCCCGGTTTCCATTTCGTGCCGCGTTGACGCGCCAGAATATTACCGCCGAGAACGTGCTCGCCGCCGAATTTTTTTAAGCCTAATCTCTGCGCGGCTGAATCGCGCCCGTTTCTTGATGAACCTACACCTTTCTTATGAGCCATAAATCTATTTTGGATTTTAGATTTTGGATTTTGGATTTAGAAAACTAAAGCCAAAGACCAAAGACCAAAAGCCTTTTACCTCCAACTAAATCTTTTCAATCTTGATTTCCGTGTAACCTTGCCGGTGACCTTGTTTGCGTTTGTATTGTTTGCGGCGTTTTTTCTTGAAAACAATCACCTTGTCGCCTTTGCCATGCCCGACAACGGTTGCTTTTAAGGTCGCGCTGCCGAATTTGGCGTCTTTGCCTTCGCCGACCACGAGCGTTTCGATGTCCACTTTTTTGCCTGCCTCGGCATCGATCGTCGGGACGCGTAAGGTTTGACCTTCCGTGACGGGAAATTGTTTTCCGCCTGTTCTGATAATTGCGTAACTCATTTTTACTTGAATTCTCCCTCGTATTTAGCGGCAAAATCTTCCGCTAGTCGAAAACCATAGAGTATAAGAGAAACCAGCCTTTAAGTCAAATCTATTGGGGAAATTGT
>CADEFG010000336.1 GCA_902826505.1 uncultured Acidobacteriota bacterium | reverse complement strand
TGTTTTGATTTTTCCGACGGTGAAGCGCCCGTTGCCGATCAACATTCGACCGGCGGCGTGGGCGATAAAACTTCTCTGATAATTGCGCCGCTGGCGGCGGCGTGCGGCGTTGCGGTGCCGATGATTTCAGGTCGCGGTTTAGGTCACACGGGCGGAACACTCGACAAACTCGAATCGATCGAAGGCTACAATGTTCGTTTGACGAAATCGCAGATCAAGCAAACCATCAAAAAATGCGGTTTTGCGCTTGCGGGACAAACCCAAAAGATCGTTCCCGCCGACCGTAAACTTTACGCGCTGCGCGATGCTTCGGCGATGATCGAATCCGTTCCGCTGATCGTCGCCTCGATCATGTCGAAAAAATTGGCGGAAGGTTTGGACGCGCTTGTGTTGGATGTTAAAACCGGCAGCGGCGCGTTTATGGAAGATTTGTGGGACTCGCGGGCATTGGCAAAGGCACTGGTTCAAACCGGCAAAAAGTTCGGTGTGCGCACCGAAGCCTTGATCACCAATATGAGCGAGCCGCTCGGAAAATATGTCGGCAACGCGCTCGAAGTTTACGAATGTTTGCGGATCATGCGCGGCGAAACGGATGAAGAAGTCCAACCGACGCTTGATCTCTCGATCGAGCTGACGGCGCGCATGTTGGTTTTAACGGGAATCGCCAAAACGGTTGAAGATGCCAGCGCGTTGTGTCTGGAAAAACTTTGGGACGGCTCGGCACTCGAAAGATTTCGTCAAAACATCGAATTGCAAAAAGGCAATCCGCGCATTTGCGATCAACCAGAAATGCTTTTGGAAAAAAAGATTGTGCAAATTCCCGTCAAAGCAGTTGAAAACGGCTTTATTACTGAAATCGATACAAAGGCGGTCGGCGAAGCGGTTTGCGCGCTCGGCGGCGGTCGGGTTCAGGTCAGGGACACGATCGATCACGCCGTCGGTTTCGCCTGCGAGAAAAAGCTCGGCGACGAGGTGAAAAAGGGCGAAAGTTTCGGAACGATCTTCTGCCGCAAAAAATCGCAAGCCGATGCGATTAGCGAAAAATTGCGAATTGCGTATAAAATAGGCGAGGAAAAACCTAAAAATTCGGAACTCATCAGAGAAGTCGTTGTTTAAGCAGTTATGAAAAAGTTTCTCAGATTTTGTTTGCCGTTTTTTCTGGCGATTATTGCTTTAGGATTGTGTTTGTATGGAATTTATATCCGTGACGGTAAAGTAATCTTTCCGGCGAAAAATGCGGTAATAAAAATGGATGGCGTTGAATTACCCGACGCCAAAATATTTGAAACGAACGAGAGTTTTTATCTTGTGTTTGAATCTGTCAGGGATTTCGACCTGCTGATTATCGTCAAGCCCGCAAATGATGTTATTTTGCCGAATGGCGGTTGTCGCGAAGTCGTGTTTTCAAACTATCTGTTTTTATCGGATTGCGCGGAAGGAGAATTTTACTGGTATCAGGCAGTCGAACCTTTTGACACGCAACTTAAAATCTCGGACTCGAATATAGATTTTGTCGTTCCGAATCATAAAATCGAAATTATTTTCAAAGGTGAATGATGCGAACATTTTTAATTATTCTTGCAGTTTTTCTTTTAACTTTTGCCGCAACTTCGTGCGGAACGCGCACCGAAGCGCAGAAGCAGTGTCAGATCAAGGTCGGCATCGTTTTCGACATCGGCGGGAAAAACGACCGTTCGTTCAACGCGGCGGCGTGGGACGGTGTGCGGCGTGCCGAAAAGGATTTGCCGATCTGTCTGTACGATGTCGAACCGGGCAATCCGACCTCGATCGAACCGGCGATGCGGGCGTTTGCCGAAAAGAATTTCGATCTGATCGTCGGCGTCGGTTTTGCGCAGGGACCGATCATGCAAAAGGTCGCCGAAGATTATCCGAACATCAAATTTGCGATCATTGACGGCGTGATTATGGAAGCGGACGGCAAAACGCCGAAGAAAAATGTCGCGTCGCTCGTTTTTCGCGAACACGAAGGCTCGTATCTGGTCGGAATGATCGCCGCGTCGAAATCGAAAACGGGCGTTCTCGGGTTTGTCGGCGGAATGGATATTCCGCTCATTCACCGCTTCAAAACCGGCTACGAAGAAGGCGCGCGGAGCATCAATCCGAATATCAAAGTGATCGCCAATTACGTCGGCGTGACGGATGCAGCGTGGAATAATCCGGGCAAGGGCAAAGAACTCGCGCTCTCGCAGATCGGGCAGGAAGCGGACGTGATTTTTACCGCCGCCGGAAATTCGGGGCTCGGCGCGTTCGATGCGGTCGAACAATTCGGCAGAACCAACGGCGAAGCCAATAAATTCGTAATCGGCGTTGATTCAAACCAAAATATGGTGAAACCCGGTTTTGTTTTGACCTCGATGGAAAAGCGCGTTGACAATTCGGTTTACGATGTCGTCAAAGAAGTTCTCGGCGGCAAATTCGAAGGCGGTTTTCACGTTTTCGGGCTTGATAAAGACGGCGTCGCTTTCTCGATGGACGAAAACAACAAAGGTTTGATTCCCGACGACGTTTTGAAAAAAGTTGACGAAGCCAAACAAAAAATCGTCAGCGGGGAGATCAAAGTAACGGATCCGATGGCGGCTAAATAACTATTGAAAGTATGTTTTTGAAAAGAATTCTTCCAATTACAATAATTCTATTAGCCGTTTTCTTCGGTTTTCATCGTTTTCAAAATCCTTGCGGCGGCACTGTTGATTCAACGTATCAAAACGGCTGGCAGGGCGCGCTTCAAGTAAAAGTCGAAAGAAAACCGGAAGCTTGCGGTTTTGCGCCGGCGCTTGCCGGTGCTGAATATATTTTTTCCTCAAAGCAAGAAAATTCCGAAAATTGGCAGGAAATAATGACCGTTCGTCTTGATGAACCGATTGATATTTCAAGCGAAAGCGTGCATGTTTTTAATGAAACGTCTGCCGCCGTTTTTATGAAACATAAATATGCCGTTACGACCAACAAAGGAAAAACTTGGACTATTTGGGACATTGATAAAGATTTGGGATTAGAAACATATACAAAACACCGGTCAATTTCTCGAATTAACTTCGGTGAAGACGGGTTTGCCACGATGAGTATTGTTGTGGTCACAAATAATGGAAGAAAAGTTGACGCGCCGTTCTGGACAAATAATTTTGGAAAAACCTGGGAAGTTTTGGGAAAGTAGTTTCCTGAAAATTTAATTTAATGCTTGAACTAAGAAACATTACAAAAACATTCGGCAGCGTGACGTCGAATAACGACGTTTCGATCAAGATCGAAAAAGGGATGATTCACCTGGGTCGTCGGCGAAAACGGCGCGGCAAAATCTAACAACCGGTTAATTTAATGCTATAATTTGGGATATTCTTGGAGCGCGAGATGGCAAATAATTTGGAAGAAAATAAACAAATTAAGGTCGTTGGAAAATCCTGGGTAATTGATTTGCCCGACGATTTTACCGCCGAAAATAATCTGGCAAAGGATACCAAAGTTTTACTGACTTTTAAGGAAAATGAAAAGGTTGAAGCGGAAATTTTGCCGCCGCTGTCTGATAAACTCAAAAACATTTCGGAAAAGATTCTCAAAAAGAGAAGAAATCTTTATGAGGAGCTAAAGCGCGTTGGCGACTGAGAAACCTTTTTATTTTTCCGTCGAAGAAGCAATCACACTTCACATTTTATTGATGCGCGAATGGCGCGAAGTTCGTTTTGGGGTTGACCGCCGGGATTTGCTTGAATCGGCGTTAAACCGTCCGAAACACGCGGCAAATTTTGAAAATGCCGATTTAATCGGTCAATCCGCAACACTTTGTTTCGGACTTGTTAAAAACCATCCATGGTTCGGCGGTAATAAACGAACCGCGACCTATTTAATGGAAATTTTTTTGGAAATGAACGGGTTTGAATTAACCGCAACCGACGAAGAAATTTATCGAATGGCTTTGCTTGTTGAATCGGATGCGTGGAGGGCGGAAGAGATCGAAAATTGGCTGCGGGAAAGAGTTTCAAAGATTTAAAAAGCCAAAATCGTCAACGGTGAAATCAAAGTGACGGACGAGTAGATGAAATAAAATGAGTTTTATCTCCCAATTATTAGGTCGACCTGAAAGAAATTGGAATAGATTGCCGTCCGCCAGTGAAGCCGAAATTGAAGAACTAAAAAGATCGGTCGAAATTGAATTGCCTCGAGAGTTTTTAGATTTATTACGCTTTTTAAATGGTGGAGAAGGTGACATTGCTTTGCCTCCAAAAAATTTTATTTTAGATGAAACGCAGGAAATTATTAGTTTGAGAAAGGATGAATTTTACAAAAATGAGTTTCCAGATTTTTTCATTTTTGGCGGAAACGGCGGTTTAGAAATGATTGCTTTTGATTTGAGGAAGAAACCTTTTTCAATTGTGATGATTGACCCGATTGGCGGCAAAGAAAGCGCAATCGAAATTGCTCCAAATATTACGGAATTTATAACAGCTATCGGACTCGAATATAAAGATGCTTGAGCTTAAAAACATAACAAAAACATTCGGCAGCGTCATTGCCAACAACGAAGTTTCGATCAAGATCGAAAAAGGGACGATTCACGCGATCGTCGGCGAAAACGGCGCGGGCAAATCAACCATCATGCGGATCGCCTACGGCTTTTACACGGCTGATTCGGGCGAGATTCTGGTTGACGGGCGACCTGTACAGATCAAAAATCCGCACGACGCGATTGCGCTCGGGATCGGGATGGTGCACCAGCATTTTATGCTCGTTGACACGATGACCGTTGCCGAAAATATCATCCTCGGCGCGGAAACCGGCGGCGCCGCGAATCTCGATCTCGACAAGGCAAACGCCGATATTTTGAAGCTTTCGAACGAACTGCGGCTGGGCGTTAATCCGAAGGCGTATATCGAGGATCTGTCGGTCGGTGCCCAGCAGCGCGTCGAACTTTTGAAAGCGCTTTACCGCGACGCGAAACTATTGATCTTGGACGAGCCGACCGCCGTTTTGACGCCGCAGGAAGTCGAAGATTTTTTCAGTATTTTGCGCCTCATGAAGGAACAGGGCAAAACCATCGTCATCATCACGCACAAGCTCGAAGAAGTGCTCGCGATTTCCGACGACGTGACGGTGATGCGCGACGGCAAAACGGTCGGCAACGTCAAAACGGCGGAAACGAGCGCGAAAGATCTGGCACGCATGATCGTCGGGCGCGATGTGCTGCTGCGGGTCGAAAAAACCGATGCCCGACCGGGCGAAGATATTTTAAAGGTCGAAAATCTAACGGTTGTCAATAAACACGGCGAGGCTTTGAATAACATCTCGTTCAATGTTCGAAGCGCGGAAATCGTCGGCGTTGCCGGGATCGAAGGCAACGGGCAAACCGAACTGATCGAAGCGATTGCCGGTTTGATCGCGGTTCAAAACGGTTCGATCAAGCTTTTGGGCAGGGAAATCTCAAAACTTCCCGTCCGCCGCCGCATCGAACTCGGCATCGCGCATATTCCCGAAGACCGTCACAAACGCGGACTGCTGCTCGATTCGGATCTGGAAGAAAATTCGATCCTCGGCGTTCATTACCGTGCGCCGGTTTCGGCAAGCGGTTTTTTGAATTCGGCGGTGATCGAAAAACGGACGAAGGAAATCATCGAAAATTTCGATGTGCGCCCGCCGAATCCCGAGCTGGCGGCAAAATCGCTGTCGGGCGGAAATCAGCAAAAACTGATCATCGGCAGGGAATTTGAACTTAATCCCAAATTATTGCTCGTTTCGCAGCCGACGCGCGGCGTCGATATCGGCGCGATCGAATTTATTCACCGCAAGCTGATCGCTTTGCGCGACGCCGGCAGCGCGATCTTGCTCGTCTCGGCGGAACTCGAAGAAGTGACGGCGCTGGCGGACCGGCTGCTGGTCATTCACAAAGGCAAATTCGTCGGCGCGGTCGATCCGAAAGTCGTTTCAAAAGAAGAGATCGGTTTGATGATGACCGGTATGAATTCCGAATCAAAGACGATGATCCTACATTGATTTTTGTAGCTTTGCCCAAAAACGTCACCAAGCGCGGGAATCGTCAATCGTCAATCGTCAATTGGAAACCGT
>CADEFG010000335.1 GCA_902826505.1 uncultured Acidobacteriota bacterium | reverse complement strand
ACGACGGCGACGGAAAATCGGATCTTTCCGTTTATCGCGAAGGTGCACAAAGCTATTTCTTCTATCGCGGAAGTTTGAATAATCCGTCGGGCAATATCACCTATTTGCCGTGGGGAACTTTGGGCGATAAGACTGTGCGCGGCGATTTTGACGGCGACCGAAAACTCGATGCGGCGGTTTACCGCGCGTCGGATCAAACCTGGTATATCAGCCAAAGTTCGGATAATCAAACGATTTATCGTCAATTCGGTCTGGCAGACGATCAATTCATTCCGGGCGATTTTGACGGCGACGGCAAAACCGATTTGACGGTTTTCCGTGCCGGCACATGGTATATTCTGCAATCTTCAACGGGTCAGATGCGCTATCAAAATTGGGGTTTAAATTCCGACGTGCTTGCCGCCGGCGATTACGACGGCGATGGGAAAACCGATCTTGCCGTCTGGCGCGGCGGAATTTATTATGTTCTGAACAGCGGAAATTCCGGCGTCAGTTATCAGAACTTCGGCTCGATCGGCGATCTGCCGGTGGCTGCCGCCTTTATCCGGTAAAATTTCAAAGCGGTTTTAAGTAAAACGCGTTTTGCGCGAAAAGGCTTGTTTCAAATTATTTGAAACAAGCCTTTTCGCTTTTGAATATTTTACAAAATGCAAGTAAATTTCCGGCAGACGTTCATTTGGAAAAAGGAGATTTGAAATTTATGTTGATTCAGGGAAATTTGACCGGCTTCGGAATGTTTATCATTGCGGGAATTGTCGTCGCGATCGGTTCTTTTCTGCTGAAGCTGCCCGATCTGGTGGTGACGATCGGCGCCGGAATGACGCTGATCGTCGTTGACCTGATCGCGCGCCTTTTAAAGAAAAATGAAAAAGGCTGGCTGATGGGCAAACGCTTCGGCGGTTATTTGTTTTTCGCGCCGGTCTGGATTTTCGGGATCATCGTCATCGTCATCAACCTCATCAATATTTTCGTCAAAAAATAAGCGCCGTAAATTATCGATCTAAAAAGCGCAGCGGCGAATTGTTCGCGCACAAGCCGTTTTTATGCGCGAGCTTGAAATAAAGCTCCAAGCCTTTCTGCATCGAATCATCGATCGAGTAGGAAATATTTTCCGAGAGATATTTTTTGAAATCTGCGCGCGGCAGAGTTATTTCGGGCGCGTAGTTTGAGATGATTTCTTCGAGATGCGCCAAACCTTCGTCGCGCGCCGCGGCAAAATCGATCTTGCGGGCAATTTCCGCCTTGTCTTTGTTTGCCATCCACATCGCAAAAACGAAGCCGCAGCCGGTGAAACTTTTCCAAAGTTCGGCGAGGTCGAAAACCGTAAGATTTAACCCACCCGCTAACGCAGGTGGTTCTGACAATTGCAGCGCGGGATCGCCGATCAAAAGCGCACAATCGGAATCGGCGAGCATTTCCGCGAGATTCGGTTGAGCGGTTTTGTAAACGGGTTCAAAACCCAAAAATTCGCGGAAAATAATGCGTGTGAGCGCGACCGAAGTTTTTGAAGAAATATCGAGCGCGACCGTTTTTACATTCTTTAAATCTTCGCCCTTCGTCACCAGACAAACGCTGCGGACGCGCGTCCGTGCGCCGACGCAAACCTCGGGAACAAGCAGAACGTCCCGAATTCTTTGATATTCGATAACCGGAACGAGCGCGGCATCGATCCGGTTTTGCGCGAGAAGTTCGGCGGAACGCGCCGGCGCATTGTCCAGAATCAACTCAAATTTGCCGCGATTTGCGCCGTAGAGAAACGACCAGATCAGCGGCGCGGTATTTGAATAGCTTGAAGCGGAGATTCGCGGAGTCGGCATTTATCGGGTGAGCACATCTTCGTAATCTTCCGAAGATTCGAGAACTTTTTTGGCAAACGCGCAGACCGGTTTGATTAAAAGATTTTTGCCGCGCGCGTATTTGACCGCCGCGTCGACCAACGCCTTGCCGACGCCTTTGCCTTTGAGCGATTTGGAAACCGCCGTGTGATTGATGACGATTTTACGCATTCCTTCGCGCACATAAGTCATTTCGGCGATCCATTCGTCGTTTTCCTCGATAAAAAATGCGCCCTGTTTGCCGTGTTCTTGTCTTTTGATTTTCATTCTGCTTTTAGCCTACAAAGAAAGTTTCGTAAATTGCAAATTTCACTTGAAACGTTTTTTATACTGAAATTTTCGAGATAAAGCAAAACAGGCAAGATAAATTCCTGCCTGTTCGTTAATTTTGAATTGTTTTTAAGTTTTTATTCCTGAGCGCTAAAATCAAGATCGGCTAATTCATCGAGCAGTGTGAAAACCTGTGTGTCGGGCATAAAGGTCAAACCTTTTGCCGAGACGCTAACCAGATATGTCGTGCCGACCTCAACATCCGCAAAGCGGAAATAGCCGAATGAATTGGTTTTCGCGGTCCGGGTTTGCGCTCCGTCATAACTTTGCATGGTCACGAGCGCATTGCGGACGCCGTTTTTTCCGTTTAAGACGCGTCCGCTGACCGCCACGCCGGCGGCAGTTGTCGTGATCGGCGCGGTCGGACCGATAAATGAAAGGCGTTGGTCGCCCCAGCTCGAATCGCCGCCGCCCTGATAACCGACAATGACGACCATCTGTTTGACGCGCGCGGTCGCATTCGTGTCGGCAAAACCGATCCAGCGGGTTGTTTGATTGCCGCAGCCGACGGCTGAATTGCCGCAGCTTGCCTGGCTGGTGGTTCGCGGCTGGATCAGCACATCGCTGCCGATGCGGTTACCCGAACTATCGAGAAAACGGACGATCGCCGGATTGCCGCCGCCGGTCGTGCGGGTTTCGACATCGCCGAACCACGCGCCGAAGGCTTTGACCGGCGTCGAAAAAGTGAACAAAACCGCGTTTGCCGTGTTGATGCGGTTCGGCTGACTCGAAGCCTCGATCTCGTCATACACCAGCGGCTGGTTTGCCGTACTGTATAAACTCGCCGGACGCGGCGCATCCTGACTGGTTTGCATCGCGTTGTTTTTACTGAGAAACGCCACTCTTTCTCCGACCGTCGCAATTTGCGAACCCGCACAAGGTCTCGCCGTAGTCCGAAAATCGAGCGGAAAATCACGGTAATCGTAGCTGATATTGAGGGCGAAAATATTAAACGCGTTGGTTTGCGCAACACTAACGGTCGATTGCGGAGTGACCGTATTGCTGGCGGTAAAAAAACTGTTGCCGAGATTGGCGGCAGTGACGCCCGAACGCCAGGCATCGTCGAATGTGTCAACGGTCGTTCGCGCCGCGCCGCCGTTTGGTCCGGCTTCCGCGCTGTTGTAAACCGTCAGAGTTGATGCGGTCGTCACCGTTCCGCCCGCCGGCGCCGTCACTTCCGAACCGGTTGCGCAATTTTGCGCCCGAACCGATGTCGCGATCAGCATAACGCAAAGAATAAAAAGCAGTTCTTTAAAAATCAGGGGTTTTTTCATAATTTTGCAATCTGGGTCGGGCGTAAATTCTGGCAATTCACCGCCGAGCAGAATTTTCTCCATTTAAGTTCCAGGACAGACGCTCGAAAGCGCCTCATTCCTTATTAGTTCCAATAAAATATGTTGTTATATAGTGGTAACGAAACTCACATTCCGCAAATTTTTATTCAAAATTGAAAATTGATTCTTCGGGGCTTAAAAATTTGTTTGCAGGCGGGTTTTGGATTATGCTCTAAAATTATGAAACAGAGAATTTTGTTCGGATTTTTGGCAGTTCAAATCTGGTTGGTCGGCGCGGTTTGCGCCCAGAAAATGGTGGTTATCAATGACCCGACCGTCAAGTCTGACCCGGTTTCAGCCCGCACGGTGAGCGAAGATTTGGTCAAGCGCGAGGTTTTGCCGAAAGCGCGAAAATATTGGGCGGCAAACGATTCCTGCACCGAAGAATTCGAGGTGATGGGCGAAGCCCGCGGCGCGTTCAGCAAGCCGAATTCAAATCAGAAACTGGTCTTTTATCAATTTTGTCAAACGGGCAACGGTTTCGGCAACAACGGCTTGGTTTTGCTCGAAAACGACAAGATCATCGGCAGTTATGTTTCCGAGGGCGGTTGGGCGATGGATCTGGAAAGTTTGCCCGACATCAATCAAAACGGTTTGAACGAATTTCTGGTTTATTATTCGGGCGGAATGCATCAGGGACAAAGCGGCACGGGCGTCGATCTGTTGGAATTTTCGGCGTCCGGCGTCAAAGGTCTGGGCTGGTTTCAATCCGATAGCTTCGGCGAAGAATCGGGCGACTGGGCGTATAAAGTTTCGGTCAAAACCGGCAAAACGCCGGTTTTTTACCGCGAAAAATATATTTCCGCACCGAACGACAAATGGAAAAAATCGGGCAAGCTCGCGACCTTCAAACTCGACGCGGCGGTCGCCGAATTCAAGGTTTTGAAATAATATGAAAATTTACGACATCACCTTTCCGATTAGCGAAAATGTGCCGGTTTACGAAGGCGATCCGAACGTTGAAATTACCGTTGCTTCGTCGTTTGCCAAAGGCGATCATGCGAACGTCACGCAGCTTTGCTGCGGAGCGCACACGGCGACGCATGTTGACGCGCCGAATCATTTTATTGACGGCACGCGCAAAGTTCACGAGCTCGAGCTCGAAAAACTGATCGGCGTTGCCCGCGTCGTTGAAATCGACGACGCGATCACGGCGATCGAACCCGAACATCTCGGAAATCTCGAAACGCTTGAAAGAATTTTGTTTAAAACCCGCAACTCGACTTTTTGGAACACGCCCGAAAAAGGTTTCCGCAAAGATTTTACCTACATTTCGCCCGCTGCGGCGCGGGTTTTAGCGGATGCGGGAATAAAGCTCGTCGGGATCGATTATCTGTCGGTCGAAAAATTCGGCTCCGCGGATTTCGCGACGCATATCACGCTTTTGGAAAAAGAGATCGTGATCATCGAAGGCTTGGATTTGCGCGAAGTCAGCGCCGGCGATTACGAGCTTGTGTGTCTGCCGCTCAAGATCATCAGCGAAACCGGCGACGGCGCACCGGCACGCGCGATTTTGAGGGAAATAATCTGAAGTATTCTTTGCGCCTTGGCGTCTTTGCGGGAGATAAGAAAGTTTCCCGCAAAGACGCCAAGGCGCAAAGTAAAACGTTAAATTTTGCTCGACAATTTATTCTGGCAAACTAACCCAAAAAGGTAATTTATGAAATTATTTATCTACGGAATTTTAATTTTACTGACATTTGCGTTTTCGACCTCGGCGCAAACCGTCACGAAAACCGATGCGGTTTTGCGCGTCGAGGTCGACGGCGGCAAAACGCTCGATCTGACAACGAAGGATTTGGCAAAGTTCGCGCGCCGCGACATCAAAGCCAAAGGGCACGACGAAAAAGAATCCGTTTACAGCGGTTATAATTTGAGCGATATTTTATTCTCAGCGGGCGCCCGCATCGGCAAGGACGAATTAAAGGGCAAGGAACTCGGTGCGTATCTCGTGGTCGAGGCGGCGGACGGTTACAAAGCGATTTTTGCAATCGCCGAAATCGCCCCCGAATTTACCGACAAAACGATTTTGCTTGCCGACACACGCGACGGCAAACCGCTCGATGCCAAAACGGGCGCGTGGCAGATCATCGTCGCGGACGATAAAAAACACGGTCGCTGGGTGCGGCAGGTGACGGCGCTGAAGATCAGGAAAATCCAATAATGGACGACAAACGCAAAACCAAGATCAGCAAGTTTTTAAGTCTCGTTCTGCGGCATAAACCCGAAGAGATCGGTTTGAAACTGGACTCCAACGGCTGGGCAGAGGTCAATGAACTGCGCCAGACGTGCGCCGCTTACGGCAAACCTTTTACTTTTGCGGAACTCGAAGAGACGGTCGCGACAAACGATAAAAAGCGATTTGCTTTTAACGAAACGAAAACAAAAATTCGCGCGAGTCAAGGTCATTCTTTAGATGTCGAGATCGAATTTGAAAAAAACGCGCCGCCCGAAATTCTTTATCACGGAACGGCGGAAAAATACGTCGGCGCGATCTTTGCAAATGGCTTACAAAAAATGAATCGCCATCACGTACATCTTTCGACAGACCGCGAAACGGCGCACGCCGTCGGTGCGCGGCACGG
>CADEFG010000334.1 GCA_902826505.1 uncultured Acidobacteriota bacterium | reverse complement strand
ACCTTGGCGTCTTCGCGCCTTGGCGGGAAACTTTCTTGTAATTCAATTACCCGGGGTTTTCTCTAAGATTCTACTTCTGAGCTCTCTTTTCTCACCTCTCATTTTCTTAATGATTCGTTGCGGCTAAAACTCGCGGCTGGATCAGAAGATGTTTGGTGCAGGCTTTTTCGATTAATTCATCTATTTTTTTTTCGATCGTTTTTTCGCTCGCCAGATCGGCGTTGGTCACTTCCGAAACGATCAGAAACCGTGCTTTTTCCAAAAAAGTTTGTTCGCGAAATGAAAGTTTTTTTTCGTGGCTGAGAAACGTCAGTTTTTTCAAAACGTCGGCGGCTTCGAAAACGTCGCCCGATTGCAGTTTCAGCGCATATTCGCGCGAGCGGATTTTCCAATCGCTCGAAACTTCGCTGAAATCCGCCCCGATGAATTCGACCAGTTTTTTGTATTGGCGGGCTGAAATGACCGGACGGATTCCGACGGTTTCGACATTTTCGGTCGGCACAAAAATGATCGAATTGTCGCTCAGAACACGCAAAAAATAATAGCTTACCGAATCGTTGCCGCCATCGCGTTTTTTGATGTCTTCGACGACACAGACACCTTGAGTTGGATACGCAACCTTTTGCCCGATACTCAATTCCATATTGTATTTTTCTCCTCTGCCGAAATTCCAAAGATGAGAAAAGGGGCGAATAATCAAAAAATCAATTCGCATTCCAAAGAGCCTTTGCCGATTCGATGTAACTTCAATATAACACATCAAAGACAAACTTGGAAAGAAATGTAAAAGCAGATTTCAGGCAGGATTTTGCGGCAGTTCGATGGAAAACGTCGAGCCTTTGCCAAGCGTTGAAGTGACGGAAATTTCGCCGCCGTGAAGCCGGGCGAGATGTTTGACGATTGCCAAACCGAGACCGGTTCCGCCGATTTCGCGCGAACGGGCGCGATCGGTGCGGTAAAAGCGTTCAAAGATGCGCTGCAGGTGGTCGGCGGAAATGCCTTCGCCCGTGTCGGTGACCGAGACAACATCGTTTGGCATTGCCGGCGCGTAGCTGATGGTCACGCTTCCGCCTTCACGATTGAATTTGACGGCGTTGTCGATCAAATTGGTGAGCATCTGTTCCAGTCTGACGGCGTCGGCAAAGACGATCGTGTTTTTCGGAACTTCGTTGATAAACCTGATCTGTCTTTCGACGGCTTTGTTCGAAAGATTCATAAAAACTTCTTCGATCAAATTCGAGAGATTCGATTTTTTCGGCTCGATCATAATTTTTCCCGATTCGATTGAAGAAAGTTCGAGAATATCGTTGATCAAATGATGCATTCGCTCGGCATTGCGCCGGATCACGCCCAAAAAACGCAAGTTATTTTCTTCGTCTTCGATCGCGCCGTCTTCGAGCGTTTCGACAAACGCGAGGATCGAGGTGAGCGGCGTCCGCAGTTCGTGCGAGATGTTTGAAAGAAATTCCTGCCGGACGTTTTCGAGCCGTTCGATCTGCGAAATATCATAAAAAATTCCGATCGCGCCTTTTTTTTCGTCGAGCTCGATCGGCGCGATCCGGACATCGTATTTTTTATCGGTTCCGACAATTCCGAGCTCGACATCCGAAAGCATATTTTCTTCCAAAGCCTTGCGAAAAGCCTCGTGAAGATTAAGATCGCGGATCACTTCGCTCAGCCGTTTTTTTTCAAGCGCGCCGTTTTGGCGGGCGAAAGCGTCGTAGGCTAGTTGGTTCGAAGCAAAAATGCGCGTGTCTTCGCCGACGACGATCACGCTTTCACGCATTGTTTTGAGCAGTTTATTCAAAGTTGTGCGGGTTTGATCTGTTTCGGTCGGCTTTTTTGAAAACCAATTTTTTAGAAAACTCATATATCCAACGCGAAAAACCCCGATGTCGGCAACGACAAACGATCCAGAAATGCGCCCTCGACTTTCGTTGCGGGCTTCTGCCCTTTATTTTTGACCGATAAACCGGTAACCGACGCCGACGACCGTTTCGATGCAATTTCCGCAGCCGCCTAATTTCTGGCGCAGCCGGCGGATATGCACATCGAGCGTCCGCGTATCGCCGAAATAACTGTAACCCCAAACATTGTCGAGAAGCTGCTGGCGCGTCGCGACGCGTCCCGAGCTTTTGACCAGATGGACGAGCAGGGCAAATTCCTTGCGGGTCAGTTTAACATTTTCGTCGCCGCAATTAACGCGCATATCGGCAAAATCTATCGAAATGCGTTCGTCTTTGTAAGTCTCGACGGTTGCTTCGGTCGTCCGGCGCAAAACGGCGCGCACCCGTGCGATAACTTCTTTGACCGAAAAGGGTTTGATGATGTAATCGTCCGCCCCGATGTCAAGACCGGCAATTTTATCGGTTTCGGCGGCTTTTGCCGTGAGCATAATGATCGGCGTTTTTTCGGTCAGCGGTTCGCGCCGGAGACGGCGGCAAAGCTCCATTCCGCTCATTCCGGGAAGCATCAAATCGAGCACGATCAGTGCCGGCGGATTTTTTTCGTTGAGCGCGAGGCGCAAACCCTTTTCGCCGGATTCGGCAACCAAAGGCGTAAAGCCTTCGCGCCGAAAATTATATTGCAAGCTTTCGGCAATGTCCGAATCGTCTTCGATAATTAAAATTTGTTGCATAAATTGGTTTTTGGTCTTCGGTTTTTGGTCTTCGGTTTTCGTTTTTGGCTTCTTGACTAAGTATGTGCAATTACCAAAAACCGAAGACCAGAAACCAAAAACTTATTTGTGTTTGATAAAAACCGCTTCCTTCATATAGACGGTCATTTCGCAAATATCTTTGACGTAATCGCCGATTCTTTCGAGGTTTTTGGCAACAAACAAAAGTCGGGCAAGCCGCTTTGATTTGCTCGCGTCCTGCGACATCGTTTCCATCAAATCATTGACCAGACGGTCATAAATCTTGTCAACTTCCGCATCTTTCGCGATCAATCCGCGTGCCTTTTCCGAATCGTTCGACGTAAAAGCATCGAGCGCGGTTTGGAGCATTTCCAGCGCGCGTTCCGCCATTTCGCTCAGTTCGCCGTAATTTTTCATCAATTCCGGCTCGTCGTTCAGCTCCAGCGCCGCCCGCGCAATGCTCGACGAATGATCGCCGATCCGTTCCAGAATCGGCGTGATCTTGGTGATCGAAATGACGAGCCGCAGTTCGCGCGCGACCGGTCGCCTTAAAGTCAAGACCTCGACGCTCAAACGGTCAATTTCGAGTTCCAGACTATCAATCACGTCATCGCGTTCGAGCACCTGATTGGCAACGCCCGAGTCGCGCTGGACAAGCGCGTGAATGGCTCTTTGAATTGATAATTCGACCTCGCCGCCCATCAGCAAGAGACGATCGCGCAAAATATCCAGCTCGCGTTCCAAGAGTTTTCTTTGCTCCATTATTTAACGACTTTAGAACAAAATTTCAAATAACAAAAGTGCTTGTTCGTTTGAAATGAAATGGCAGAATATTACACAGGATTTAAGGCGATGTGAACAAAAGGTTAAAAAGATGTTAATTCGCGGAAGAAAGCGGGCGGACAATTTGGATCGGAAGATTAATTCGTCGTCGAATTTTTCATTTCGATCTTCGGGAGGATCAGAAATTCCAGTTCGTTTGAAACCGAATCAAGATCGTCCCAGTTTTCGATGTCGAGATTGATTTTGGCGAGCGCGGCGGTCGGCATCAAAATATTTTCGCCCGTCAGCATCCGCACCAGATTTTCAAACCCCGGATTATGCCCGATAATCAAAACCGATTCGTGTTTTTTATCAAATTCGCGAATCAGATTGAATAAAGAGAGCGGGCTCGCTTCGTAGATTCGCTCGTCATATTTGATCGGTTTGCTAATTTCGGCAAGCTCTTTGACCAAAACGGCGGTTTGTTTGGCGCGTTTGGCTGGCGAACTGATGATGATTTGCGGCTGCAGTTTGCGTTCGTAGATCAAACCGCCGATAAATCTCGCGGCATCGAGACCGCGCGAATTTAACGGGCGTTCAAAATCGGACAAATCCGGATTATCCCAATTCGATTTAGCGTGACGCAGAACAAAAAGTGTTTTCATCGAACCCTTTTTCACCGCCAAAACGGCAAGCATAAAAACTTTGAACTAAAACCGGAAATACGGGGAGAAGATTTTCATATCTTAGATTTATTGATAATAAAAATCTACCGTCAAGAGCAAAAGCCTTGAGAAATATTTATAGAGGTTTTTAATCGCCGGTTGTTTCGCTCTTTTCTTCAAGGACGATCGGCGCGGGTTTAGCGATCGCCGTCAAGGTCGAAAAGATAAGTTTGCGGACGCTTTTTTTCTCGCCGGCTTTTAATAAAATATCGGTCAGCGAAATTAAGCCGAGCAGTTCATTGTCTTGATTCGTCACGCACAGCCGTTTAACCTTGTATTTCCGCATTCTTCGCAAAACGTCTTTAACGTCGTCTTCCATCGCGCAGACGAGCGGCGGGCGAAAATTCATTTCCCGCGCTTTGATGCTCGATGTCGGGCAGTTGCGCGTCGCGGCGGCGATGCAAATATCGCGGTCGGTGATGACGCCGGCGAGATGTTTTTCCGCCGTAACGACCGGCACGATGCCGCAATCTTTTTCCCACATAATTTCCGCCGCGCGGGTCAGATTGTCCTCCAAACCGCAAAACGCGACATCGATTGTCATTACTTCAAAAACTTTCATAAATTCTTATTAGAAATTCCGTGTAAATATGTTTTATTATCGTCTTAAAAGATGAAAACACAAACCATCGCCGCCATCGACATCGGCTCAAATTCACTCAAACTCGCCATCGTCCAAGCCGCCGCGAGCGATTCCTTCACGGTTGTTTTGCAGGAACGCGAGCGCGTCCGGCTCGGACACGAAACTTTGAAAACCCATCGTCTTTCCGCCGAAGCGATCAATCTTTCGGCGGACGCGATCGCCAAATTTCGTTCGATCGCCGAAAGCCGCAACGCCGATTCGATTCTCGCCGTTGCGACCGCTTCGGTCCGCGAAGCGAATAACGCCGCGGAATTTGTCAACGAAATAAAAAACCAAACCGGCGTCCGCGTCGAAGTTCTTTCGTCGCTCGAAGAAGCGCGCCTGATCGGCATCGCCGCCGCCCAAAACTTTAATTTCAATCAGGGAACACTGCTCAACATCGACATCGGCGGCGGTTCGACCGAACTTTCGCTAATGAAGGACGGCGAACCGCACAAACTTTTTTCGATGAAGCTCGGCGCGGTTGGTCTGACCGAAAAATTTATCGCGTCGAACCCGCCGAAAAAACGCGAACTCGAAAATCTGCGCACCGAGATTGCTTCCGCGCTCGAACGACCACTACGGAAAATAAAGAATGAAACGTGGCAGATTTCCACCGGAACTTCGGGGACGATCCTTAATCTCGCCGCGCTGCTTAATTTTCAAAACGGCGCGGCGATGGAGCAAAGACCTTCGATCGCGATCAAAAAACTGGCGGCGCTCAATGAAATGTTGGCACGGATTCCACTCGAAGAACGCGTCAAGCTGCCCGTCATCAGCGCGCAGCGCGCCGAGGTCATCGTCGCCGGCGGGCAGATTCTCGAAAATGTCATGCGGGCACTAAAAATCGAAAATTTAGAGCCGTGTGCCTTCGCGCTTCGGGAAGGCGTGATTATTGATTACCTGCGCGAAACGGAAGCCGAATCGCTGCCGCCCGTGCCGGATGTTTTGGATCAACGGCTGCGCGGCGTTTTCGCGATCGGCAGACGTTACGGCTACGAGGAACGCCACGCGCTTCAGGTTGCCGATCTGGCGGAAAAGATCTTTGACCAGATCGCGCCGCTTTATAATCTCAAACGCCACCTGCGAACATTGCTTTCCGCCGCCGCGCTCCTGCACGATGTCGGCTACCACATCTCGCACGAATCGCATCACAAACATTCGTTTTATCTCATCAAGCACTCGGAAATAACGGGTTTTTCGGAGCCCGAAAAACTTTTCATCGCCCATATTGCACGCTATCATCGCGGTTCGCTGCCAAAGGAATCGCACACGGAGTTTATGAAATTGAGCGAAAAAGACCGGCGCACGGTCGCCCAGCTCGGCGCGATTCTGCGGCTCGCCGACG
>CADEFG010000333.1 GCA_902826505.1 uncultured Acidobacteriota bacterium | reverse complement strand
GTGACGGGCGCGTATACATTCTCGAAATTAATCAGTAATGCTGATGAAGTGTTCGGGATTGCAGTCGGCTCAAACGCTTCTTCGGCGGCGATTCCGTCAATTCTCGGCGGCGAAAGAAATGAGCGTGCACTTTCATCATTTGATCGGACACACCGGGCAAGTATCACCTACATTGTGCAGTCTCCTTTCTTTGACAAACAGCAAGGGTTTATCGGCAAAGTGCTCGGAGGTTTTCAAATCGGCGGAATAACAACATTTGAATCAGGTGTTCCTTATACTGTCTTCAACGGATTTGATTCCGATGGTGTGGGCGGCGGTCTTGATCGTCCGTCGTATAATCCGAACGGACAGCGCGGCGTTCGTGCCATTCCGATCGTTTCGGCAACAGGAGCCATCACGGGTTATTTTAATCCGGAAATTCTTGACCCGTCTCAGCCGAACGGTTTCGCCCGAATTGATCCGAATACCGCCCAATTTATCGTCAATCCGACCTATACTCCGGGTCTCGCCGGAAGTGTTGTGCGGGTAGGCAATTTAGGGCGCAACACCGAGCGTTCAAATGGTATCAATAATTTCGATGTGACTGTTATCAAACGAACAAGAATTTCGGAAAGAATTTACATTGATACGCGCGCCGAGTTTTTCAATGTCTTTAATCACCCGCAATTTGCTGCCGGTACTTCAATAGCTAACGCTTTGACGCAAGGACTTTTTCTGAAGGCGATTAATCCGACCACCAGCGGCGGCGGACGGACGATTCGTTATCAAATGAAGTTAGTGTTCTAGTTTGAACAACTTAACTTAATAAAAAAAGCGCGGCAGATCTTAGATCTGCCGCGCCTTTTTTCAAAGTCTAGAAAATTTTGCTAGCCTTTTGACTTGAATTTTAGTATTCAGGTCCGCAAAGCATTAAAGGTAAACAAGGAGTCGGAGTCGGCACCAGTAACGGATATACAACATCCAGTTCGCCATGCCCTAAATAAACATCTTGAGATCCGTCTTCCACAATTAAAATCCTGTAATGTTGGTAACCATAATTTGAGAAATAATTCGGTATGGGAATTTCCATTATTGTTCCGTCGGGCGAAACCCAGTTGGGAAGCTTTTCCCCGTCCAGGACATAATCTTCACCGCTTTCCTGTCTGTAATACAAAATCTTCAGATTTTGGGCATTATTAAAAACAGCTTTAAGGTCGGCAGTTTTGACCTGCGTGCCGGTTAAAGAATTTCCCGTACTGCCAGGGGTGCTGAGATCGATATTGTCGGGTTCGATCAGAAAATTTATCTGAATATTAAACTTACAATTGATCTTGTAAGTTCCGCCGGCGACCGCGTTAAATGGAAAAACCGATGAAACAGGAGCGCTGCAGGTGCTTTGACCCGGAGCGATCTTTGCGTTATAGGGCGCGGGGATGACGGCATTGACCGCGTCGAATTTTCCGCCGCCATCGGTTGAAACAAAAGCTCCTCCCGGATTAAACTCGGGAATCGTTCCGATGGTTCCGGCGGTTCCCGGCATAATATTGGTTTTCAGGTTGATGGCGATATTCGGATTAGGAACGCTAAAGGGCAAAGGTATTCCGAAGAGATGAAACTTTCCTCTGGTTTTGACCCGAAAAGCATTTTGCGGAATCGGACTGTTGCAATTTAAGTTAATTCCCGCCAAAATTGCGAGAATCATTAACAATACAAACTTTTTCATTTTTTCTCTCCTGTGTGTTAATTAATCCCGATCATTAAAATAATGTCTTGCGAGGCAAGCATATTTTTTGAACCTACAAAACTATTGACAACCCCAAGCATTTCACCTGATTTGACGCTTTCCGAGACGGCTTCGGCATTTGGCGTGACGCTTGCGGAGCTTCCCGGAAAAGGCTGATTCGCCGGATTACTCATGCTGATCGTAAACTCTGCCGGCGTGACCATAAACGCGTCGTTATCAACCTTTTGAGAAAGCGTTCCGATAAAAACCGCAAATGCTTCCAGATCGGTCATCGTCCCGTTCAATGTCACGACATCGGGAATTAAACTATGCAGAAAGGTTCTGACAACCCGGACTTGTTCGGTATTGGTGTAGGCATAGGCGGGCGCCGAAGACTGATCGGCAAGATTATTGATCGTCGCGACAATGTTGTTTTCATCGATCGTTGACGCGCCGTTCATAGTGGCATTCGCAACTTGTTCCGAGATCGGCGTTCGAAGATATTCCGGGATTTCTAAAACAGACAGATTTTCAACCAGTAAATCGGCGATTTCGCGGGATTTTTCGAACGACGGATTTGACTTGTTCTCTTTTGCTTTTTCGTTAATCAAAGCAAAAGGATCTCGCTGACCTTGTTGGGCGCTTGTCTGAATGACGGGATTGACATAATTCGTTGAAATTAAGCCAAGCATCGATAATCCAAGAACAATTGACATTCCCAAAACTACGACAACCTTTTTGTTTCTCATAAATGTAATCTCTCCTTGTGTGTTTTGAATTAATAAAATTGAAAAACCGGCAGCTGTTTGAATTTAGTTCGATCGGAACTATCTCAAACAAAATAAGTTGTTCAGGTATTTTATTATTTGTGAGATTACACGAGCGGTTGGCGGAAAGTCTTTAAGATTTCTAAAAATATTCTTAAAATTTCTAAAAATTCGTCCGGAAAAAAGGGCGTCGGTTTTAAGTTTTTTACGGCGCGAAAACCCTACTTCAATCTCATTTTTAAGAGCAGTTGTTCGTATCTTTTATCGCCACGGAGCTTCTTAAACCGCGGGTCGGAGCGTAGGAAAAACAAATCGGTTTCAACTTGCTCAAAGGCTTTGTCCAGATAATCGAACGCGGTTTCGATTTTATCCGTCAGCGCGCAAATTGCGGCGGAGTTTGTATAATCGATTTTTTCTTTTGACGGCAGGTCTTTCAAAACCTTCTCGAGTATTTCACCGGCTTCTTGAACGTTTCCCGATAAGGCGTGAATATAACCTTTGTTCAAAAGAGTTTCCTGAATCGGGCGAATTTTGATCGCTTTATCGATCCATTTGAGAGCATCGTTAAAAAAGCCCAGTTCGGCATAGGCGCGCGCCAGAAAAAAATAAGAGGCGAGCGATTTTTCATCAAATTCAAGTATCTCTTCGGCTTGCGTAATGGTTTTGTTGTAATCGCCGGAAAAGTAAAAAACTCTGATCAAACTTTCGCTGTAACGTAAGGAAGTCGGGTCGAGTTCGATCGCTTTGTTCTGAAAATACAAAGATTCGGCAAAACGATCAAAACAGATACAAATCAAACTTTTCCAGTGATAAGCGTCCGGATTGTTCGGATTCAGTTTGATTGCCCGATCGAGCGATTTATCGGCTTCGGTAAAGTTCATTTCAAACATTAATTCGATCGAGCCTTTCAGAACATAAGCATCCGAAAGTTTATCATCCGTGCGGAGCGCCATCTGCAAGGCTTGTTTGGCTTCCGTGTAAGCTTCTTTTCTTTCCAGCAAATTGTGGTTGTGAAGAGAAACATAAACACTTCCGATGCCGATATACGAAAGCGCATAGTTTGAGTCTTTTTTTACCGCTTCACGAAAAAACTTTAAGGCTTGATGAAGAATTTCCTTCGGGTTTTTTCGGGTGCCGCGCAGTTCGAGAATAAATTTTCCGCGAAAATACAGTTTTTGAGCCTCGGCATTAATTTCTTTTTGTTTAAGGCTTTCGGCTTCGTCGCTGACATTTAATTTAAGTTTGAGCTTTTCGGCAATGGTTATGGAAATTTCGCCTTTTATCTTGAAAACGTCGTCCGAATCAAAAATCTGCGATGTTCCCCAGACACAACTTTTGTCGGACGCAGTTATCAATTCGACGATGATTTCCAGTTTTCCTTTATACTCTGAAATATGTCCCGTCAGAAGTTTGTCGGCGTCGAGCAAAAAGCCGATTTCCTGCAATTCCAGTTCCGAATTTTTGTATTTTTTGACCGCGCTGTGCGCCAAAACCTTTAAATTGGGAATCTGCGAAAGATCATTGATCAGACTGCGCGTAATTCCTTCCGCCAGATATTCGTTATCTTTTTTGCTGTCTTCAAAGGTGAACGGTAAAACGGCAATCGAAACGGGTTTATCGGAGATTTCCGGCGCGGCTTTTGAAAAGCTGTTTTGAATTTCGATTATTTCTTCCGAAGAAACGATTTCCGTGACCGGCGCGATAAAACTGTAGCCGCGCCCCGAAATGGTGCGAATATATTTACTTTCGCCTTTTTTTTCGTGCAAAATGCGGCGAATTGCCGAGATATGAACCGCGAGATTGCTTTCCTCGACAAAACTATCCGTCCAAACTCTTTCGAGAAGTTCGTCTTTTTCGACTATTTCACCTTTTTTTTCGATCAGATACGAAAGTATGTCAAAAGCCCGCGAGCTTAGTTGAATCAGACGGTTCTCGTGAAAAAAACACCGCTTTTTAAGGTCAAGCACAAATTCATCTATTTTATAGATTTTACTGGTCATCAAAATGAATGTTGACTAAAAATAAATTTATAAGGATTTCTCAAGATTTTAGCAAAAAAAACATTTTACCATAAGTTAAAGATAAGATTTGGCTATATCTTATGGTAAAATTCGTCAACAGTGGCATCTCAGGGCATCCAAAACTCATATTCACTCAATCCTCTCGGAGCCGGCGATTTGATTGACCGCGCGATTCGGCTTTATCGTAAAAATTTCTGGACGTTTGTCTGGATCGCCGCGCCGCCGATTATTGCCGGAACACTGATTTCGATCGGCTGGAGAATGCTCGCCCGCGCGCTTTTCAATGTCGATATGATCAATAACCCGGGCGAAACATACTTTTATTATCTCTTTTTGTGGATGGGAAACATCCTGATCTGGCTGGTCGAGGCGGTTGCCACGTTTACGGTGATGGGCGGCGCGTCGCGCAATTTTGTGCGCCATCTGCTCTTTGGCGAACCAATCACTTTTCGGGAAACTTATCGAAACGTCAAATCGCGCGTTTTCGGGCTTTTTACGGCGTCTTTGCTGATCACGCTGTTGCTCGGCTTTATCGGTCTGGTGGTTCTTTCGATCGGCTACACGATCGCCACGATCGCGGTTATCATTACGGTTTACGCTTTTAGTTTCTCGCCGTTTTTAACCGTTATAATTTCATTGGTGCTGGTTTTGGCGACGGCGTTCGGAACGGGTTGGCTTTTCTTTTTGATCGCGGGAAATTTTGCGTATGTTCCGCAGGCGATGCTGGTCGAAGGACAGGGCGTTTTTTCGGCGATGGGCAGAAGCGCGTCGCTGGCGCGCGGCAATATCAAGCGGCTTTACGCTTTGTTTGTCTTTTCGATCATCGCGATTTATTCGGGTTTGATGCTTTTCAAAATCCCGCTCGATTGGTATGCGTGGGCAAACGGCATTGATATTTGGCGGGCTTATTTCGAGTTCGACTCGATTCCGGCGTGGTATGAAATTGCCAGCCAATTTATCTGGCAGGCAAGTTTGATTTTACTGATGCCGGTTTGGATGATCGGCTTGTGTTTGCTGTATGTCGATGAACGCGTGCGTCACGAAGGTTATGACATCGAACTCCTCGCGGCGCGGCGGTTAGGCGAAATCCCGGCGGTTCCGCGTGAATTCGTCAATCCGCTGCATCCGGCTTTGTCGCCGCAAGCATACGTTGCGAATCCGCCGCCGAATCAAACGCCGCCAACGAAAAAAGCATCGCACTCGATGCTTGGGTTAGAATGATTTTTCAGATTCTTTATGAAATCGCGGACAAACGAGCAACAAATTTTAAATAATTTTAGATTGACCGAAAAAATTCTGGTTGTCGGCGCATTCTGTCTGCTGTTTTTGCCGTCGGCGGTGCTTGCCAAAACGCTCGCCGAATATCGGGCAAATGTAAAATCCACCGCTGCTTCGGTCGGGAAATTGATAAATTACACGGACGAAGTTCTTCACGAAGGCAAACCGGAGAACATTACCTACGAACGCGAAATTCTCGCCGAAATTCGTAAAAATCTGCCCGTCACGGAAAAGATCGAATGGGAAGGAACTTCCATCGAAACGGGTAATCAAGGGCTCGAAGCAAAACTAAAAGCGTTCGAGGAAGAGACGACAGACCGCGCAAAAAGCAGTCTGATCTTAACAGCAATAGGCGAACGGCTGGCAGCGCACGATGCGAAGCACA
>CADEFG010000332.1:2242-6161 GCA_902826505.1 uncultured Acidobacteriota bacterium | reverse complement strand
ATCGCGTTTAAAACCATTCGCGCGCCCAATTGTTTTTCGTCGAAACCGATGTCTTTGACGCACGCCTTGATGACCTTGAGCGAATCGTCCGTGTCGTAGATCGTAAAATGTTTATTATAGCCTTCCTGCAAGGCTTCGATGTCCTGGCGCAAGATCCGCACGCAGAGCGAGTGAAACGTCGTCACGAGCGGCGCGGATTGCAGTTTTTGACCCTTCAGCAATTCCGTCACGCGTTCGCGCATTTCGCCCGCCGCTTTGTTGGTAAACGTCACGGCGAGAATGTTATATGGCGCAACTTGCTTTTCCGAAATCAAATAAGCGATGCGCACGGTAATGACGCGCGTTTTGCCCGAACCCGCGCCCGCGAGAATCAAAACCGCGCCGTCGGTCGTCGTCACGGCTTCGCGCTGTCGGTCGTTTAGAGAAGCTAAAATATCCATAAGTTTTGAGTGAAAGTTTAATGGTAAAACTTTGCATGTGAGGCGTCAAAGACTGAGTTCCGCAGTTCAAACTTTAGTTTGAACCGGTTTGAAAAGAACAAACTGCGTTTTGAAATTTGAGCCTTATTTAATCAGGCTTTGAATTTCCTTAAATTGTTCGTGTTTGGCGTCGCGCATCAGCTCGAAGAGCGACATTTCGACGCTTGCTGCGACAACGCCGCTCAAAAGCATTTTCGAGATCGCGGTTTCGCGGTCTTCGCGGTAGCGCGAGCCGACGGCATCGGTTAGAAGATGAACTTCAAAACCGTTTGCCAAAAGATCGTGCGCCGTCTGATTGACGCAGATATGCGTTTCCAAGCCGCATAAAACGACTTGTTTCGCGCCGAAATCGGCTAATTTTTCGATAAACGCGGACGCCCCGCACGAGCTGAAACTGGTTTTTTCGACGACTTCGAAATCGTCGGGCAAGCTAAATAGGATTTCTTCCGCCGATCTGCCCAAACCCTTCGGATATTGCTCGGTGACGATCACCGGAACGTTGAGGATCTGAAACCCGCGCAATGCCATCGAAGCCTTCGAAGCAACTTGCGGAAATTCGGGAATCGCCGACCGGAATGCTTCCTGGAGATCGATCACGTTGTGCTCGGTTTTGGTATTGTCTAAGATTTTTGGATGGTTCATATCAGTTTTTGATTTCGGATTTCTGTTTTTCGGCTTCTTTTTGTTTTTTTCGCAGTTCTTTTTCGCGCATTTCTTTTTTATAGGTTTTGAAGAAAAAATAAACCGCGACAATGCTGACGATGATGATCAAAATCATCATTCCGGCGATAAAATATATTTCGGCTAATCCTGCGTTCGGCATATTCAAAGTTTAACAAACTGCTGATTTTTGGGCAAAAAGCAACGCGCTTTAGTTTACTTGTATCAAATGTTTGCGAGGCGTAAAATAGCTTTCGGAAATCCGGTTCCAACCATAAAAATATGAAGTTCTCAAGATTTGTTCTCTGTCTGGCATTGGGCTTCGTTTTTCTCTCCGCGGCGAATATCGATGCGGCGGCGAAAGATGTTTGGCTCAAAGTTCAATCAAAAAACTTCCAGCTCGTCGGCAATGCCGCCGAAAAAGATTTGCGCCGCGTCGCGACCAAACTCGAACAATTTCGGTTTGTTTTTACACAGCTTTTTCCGCGTATGAAATTTAATGCGCCGGTGCCGACGCGCGTCGTCGTTTTTAAGGACGAAAAATCATTCAAACCGTTCAAGCGGGCAGAATGGGTCGCCGGATTTTTTCAGCCGAGCGAGGACATCAATTACATAGTGCTTTCGACCGAAGGCGAAAAAGAAGATACTTTCAGCGTGATCTTTCACGAATATACGCATTTTTTGATCGATAATTCGCTCGGGCGTTCGAGCATTCCGCCATGGTTCAACGAGGGCATCGCCGAATATTACGAACGGTTTCTGATCGAAAACGATCAGAAAGTAACGCTCGGTGGTTTGAACGAAAATCATTTGCTGCTTTTACAACGAAATAAATTTATTCCATTTGAAAGTTTTTTCGCGGTTGATTATTACTCGCTGCACCGGCAGACCAGACAAAGCGCGCAGCTTTTTTACGCGCAGTCGTGGGCGTTGCTTCATTTTCTGTTGCAGGGCAACGACGGCGCGCGAAAACCGCAGCTCAGCAAATTCGTCGATCTGCTTTTGTCGGGAATCAAACCGAAAGACGCGTTTCAGCAAGCTTTTCAAAGCGATTATGCGGCGATCGAAGCCGAACTCCGAAAATATGTCGAACAGCGCCGGTTTTTTGTCTCGACCGCCATTTTTAAGGAAAAATTGGTTTTCGATAATCAAATGCAAACCACGCCGGTTTTGGAAACGGACGCGCTGGCGGTGCAGGGCGATCTGCTTTATCACACAAATCGTTTGGACGAAGCCGAAAAAGTTTTGAACGAATCCTTGGCGCTCGACGCCAATTCGAGCGATGCTAACACGACGCTCGGTTTGCTCAAAATGCGGCAGAAAAAATTTGCCGAAGCGAAAACGTTTCTCGAAAAAGCGATTCAGGCAGACGCGCAAAATTATCTGGCATATTACAGTTATGCCTATGCGCTGAGCCGCGAAGGCATGACCGATTACGGTTTTGCGTCGGGCTTCAAACCCGCCGATGCCGATAAAATGCGCGAAAATCTGCGGAAGGCGATCAGTCTCAATCCGAATTTTGCCGAAAGCTATCATCTTTTCGCCTTTATCAATATCGTGCGTAACGAAGAACTCGATGAATCGGTCGAAATGATCAAAAAAGCGCTCGCGATCGCGCCCGGTAATCAATGGTATGCGCTGCGGCTCGCCGAAATCTATATGCGGAAGGAAGATTTCAAAAACGCCCGCCAGATCGCGCAGAAAATCATTCTGACGGCTTCCGACGACCGCTTGAAAGTTTATGCCGAAAACACCGCCAAGACGATAAACTCGGGCGACTCGCAGCTTGAACAGATCAAAAATTTTAAGAACCGGCAACCCGATGCTTCGATCAGCGACACGCCCGTCAGCGATGAAGAACTTGCCAAACGCCGCGAAAGGGCAATGCTCGAATCATTGAACGCGACCCTGCGAAAACCCGCCGCGGGCGAAAAACGCCTGCTCGGTTTTCTCACGAAAATCGACTGCCAGCCGAAACAGATCATCTTTTCGGTCAAATCCGACAACCAGATTTTTCAGCTCCGCAGCGATTCGTTCGATACTTTGACACTGACCTCTTTCGAACCCGAACTCGTCGATTCCGAATTCGGCTGCGGCGTGATGAAAAAGGAAAATCTATCGGTGATCACTTTTCGCACCAATCCCGATCCAAAATCAAAAGTCGCCGGCGAGATCGTTTCGATCGAATTTGTGCCGAAAACCTTCAGGTTTTTAGGCGCTGAGCCGTAAGTTTGTTAGTTTAGAGGATTATTTTTTGAAATTTGTCCAAATTCAGCCGTCGGCAACAAGCAGTTCGCTTTCATTACCGCGGCTGAATTCGGTCGTTCCGCGCTTTCAGCGTAAAAATTGAAACCCTTTTGGCGGAATTTCCGTCTAAGTTTGCAGTTCTACAAAAACCAAAATGACGGCAGCCTGTTCTGCGCCGTTGCATAAATTTTACAAAGGAAGATTATGAAAAAAACTACGACAGTTTTATTTTTGCTATTTTGTCTTTTATTCCAGAGCATTTCGGCAGTTCGTGCGCAGAGTGTGCCGAATCAGGAAGATATTTACGCGAAGATTCGCAAAGAAGGAATGGACAATTCGCAGATCATGCGGACGCTTCATTATTTTACGGACGTTTACGGTCCGCGTTTGACCGGCTCGCCGAATCTCAAGGCGGCAGGGAACTGGGCGGTCGCCGAGATGACCAAATGGGGCTTTGAAAACGCAAAGCTCGAACCATGGGATTTCGGTCATCCGGGTTGGGTCAACGAACGCGCCTCTGGTTTTATCACTTC
>CADEFG010000332.1:0-2232 GCA_902826505.1 uncultured Acidobacteriota bacterium | reverse complement strand
CAAAAAAAGCGGTCAAAGGACAAGCGTTCCAAATGATCATCCCGACCACGCCTTCGCCGACCAATCCGAATTTTCAGCTGCCGCCGACGCAAGCCGAATTAACGGCTTATTTTGAAAGCGTCAAGGCGAACGTCAAGGACAAAATGATCCTGATGGGCAAACCCGCCGTCATACCGGTCAACATCAATCCGAATCCGAAACGTTTGAATGATGAAGATCTGAAAAAGCGTTTTGACCCGAATGCACCGCAACAGCCGCCGCCGAATTTCCCGCAGCCGCCCGCGCCGCAGCCCGGACAACTGACCTTTCAGCAGGTTGCCGAACAGATCGACCAGTTTTTGATCGATAACAAAGCGGCAATCAGAATCAACGATGCCGGACGCGAACACGGTCAGATCCGCGCCTTTAACAATCGCAGTTTCGACGTCACCAAAACCGTTCCGACCGTTGTCATGCGCAACGAGGATTTCGGGCGGATTTCGCGTTTGATGGCGGACGGAACGCCGGTTTCGCTCGAATTCGATATAAAAAACCGTGTGATTCCCGAAGGCACAACCTCTTTTAATACGGTCGGCGAAATTACCGGCAGCGATAAAAAAGACGAAGTCATCATGCTCGGCGGGCATCTCGATTCGTGGCACGCGGCAACCGGGGCGACCGACAATGCGATCGGCTGCTCGATCATGATGGAAGCCGCCCGCATTCTCAAAGTGCTCGGCGTTAAACCGCGCCGGACGATTCGCGTCGCGCTTTGGTCGGGCGAGGAACAAGGACTGCTCGGCTCGCAAGCTTATGTCAGACAGCATTTCGGTTCGTTTGAAACACCGGTCGCGGGTTACGAAAAATTCGGTGGTTATTTCAATATCGATTCGGGAACGGGCAAAGCGCGCGGAATGTCGATTTTCGGACCGCCCGAAGCGGCGACCGTTTTGCGCGAAGCGCTCGCGCCGTATGCCGATTTCGGTTTTATGGGTGTAATAAATACGCGCAGCCGGGGGCTTGGCGGTTCCGACCATACTTCGTTTAACCAAGCCGGACTGCCGGGCATCGGCGTTCAGCAAGACCCGATCGAATACGGCTCGCACACCTGGCACACGAATCTCGATACGTACGAACGGATCATCGAGGACGACGTGAAAAAATCGGCGATCGTGATCGCCTCGGCGGTTTATGTGCTGGCGATGCGCGACGAACTTTTGCCGCGTTACAGCAAAGAGCAAATGCCCGCCCTGCCGACTCCGCCCCCGACGCCGACGCCGGCGGCGACACCGGCTCCGAAAACGAAGAAGTAAAAAGCGGACAAAGAAAAGAGAAAAGGAGAAGGGAAGATTACTTAATACACAGTTTCTTCCCTTCTCCTTTCTTCTTTTTCGACCTTTCTATTTTATTCGTAACTGAGCGCTTCGACCGCATCGAGCCGCGCGGCTTTGAGAGCCGGATAAAGCGCGCCGAGAACGCCGCCGATCAAACCGACCACCGTCGTGATTGCCATCACCAGCGGGCTGATTTCGACTTCAAGCGTGGTGATTCGGGTTAGAACAAAACGCAGGATCACGGTCAGCAAAATTCCGCCCGCAATTCCGAAAAAACTGATCAAAAGCGCTTCCTGCGTAATCGTCCAGCCGATTTGCGCATTGCTCATCCCGAGCGATTTCATGACGCCGATCTGGCGCGTCCGTTCGGTGACGGTTGTGTACATCGTCAGCAAGATCACGAGCGCCGAAATGACCGCCGCGACACCGATAATCACGTTCAGAAACACATTGAGCGCGGGAATGCCCTGCATATAAAGTTCTTCGAGCTGCGAGGTCAGCAGAATTTGATTGTTCGGAAATTTGTTTTGCAGTTTTTCGGCAACTTCTTCGGCTTTTAAACCCGGCTTGATCTTGATCAGAAATGACGAAACTTTATCCTCGCTGCCGAGCTGATTCTGCATCACGGCAAGCGGAATTTTGACCCGCGCACCGGCGGCAGGTTCGTAAGTTCCGACGATCTTAAAGGGTTTTTCCCAAATCTCGATCGTGTCGCCGATCTTATATTTTTTTTGTTTTTGAAACCCGGTGTCGATCAACGCTTCTTCGGCGTGGTCGTTGAACTTTATGCCTTCGATGATCTTCAAACCCGAAATCGACGCGTAATCGTCGAAATTGATGCCGTCGATCAAACGGCTGCCGGTATTGGTGTCGGCTTTGACCGAATTTTGCCCGATCGGAATCGCGCTTTGAACGCCTT
>CADEFG010000331.1 GCA_902826505.1 uncultured Acidobacteriota bacterium | reverse complement strand
AAAACACATCCGAAAGTCGCCGAGGTTCTGGCGGGCGGCAAAATGCTCAAATACGGCGCAAAAACCATCAATACGAGCGGTTATTGGACGATGCCGCGGCTTTTTGCCGACGGTGTTTTGATCGTCGGCGATTCCGGTTCATTTTTAAACGGACAGCGGATCAAAGGAATTCACACCGCGATGAAATCGGGAATGCTCGCGGCAGAAACGATCGTCGGCGCGTTCGAACACGAAGATTTTTCGGTAAAATCGCTCAAACATTATGAAGAAAAAGTAAATCTGAGCTGGATTTATGATGAACTTCATCCGGTTCGCAATTTTCACGCGGCTTTTCAGAGCGGTCGCTGGTCGGCTTTACTTAATACCGGTTTGCAATTCGTGACCGGCGGAATGGCTTGGGGTTATATGCCCAAGGAATATCATATTGCCGGGCACGAACGAATGGAAAAACTTGATGATCATCCGCAAAACGGCGATCGTTATCAGAATCTGAAATTCGACAAACAATTGACTTTTGACAAAGTGACCGACGTTTTTCATGCCGGTGTGGCACACGACGAGGATCAGCCGTCGCATCTCCACATCCTCGATACGGAAATCTGCGCGACGCGCTGCGCCGAAGAATACGGCAATCCGTGCCAGCGATTTTGTCCGGCGGCAGTTTACGAAATGGAGTTTAACGGAGCGACCGACCGCAAGGAATTAAAGGTCAATTTTTCAAACTGCGTCCATTGCAAAACCTGCGATGTCGCCGACCCGTATCAGATCATCAATTGGGTGACGCCCGAAGGCGGCGGCGGACCGAATTACAAAGGTATGTAAATTGCTCACTTCGAAAATATGTGTAAATTTTGTTTTAAAATAATACACAATTTTTTGAACAAGGAGAAAATTTATGGCAATACCTAATAAAGATGAGATCAAAGGAAAATGGGAACAAGTTAAAGGAACGGTTAAGGATAAAGTCGGCGAAATAACGAATGACCGCGATTTGGAAGCCGAAGGCGAAGTACAAAATGCCAAAGGCGAAACACAGGAAACCTGGGGGAAATTCAAACGCGGGGTCGGTGAAACGGTTGACGCCGTCGGCGATGCCATCAGCGACGCCGGAAAACGAATTAACCGGTAATTTTATCAAAAATTAGATTTGCGAAAAGCCGTTCCTTTGTGACGGCTTTTTGTATTTTATTATGAAGCTCGGCGCAAAATCGCATCGAAAAATCGAAGAATTTTTTCGTGAATATCTACGGGACGAAAATTTCACGTTACCCGAAATTTATTTTTACGGCGGGAAATTTTCGAACCTTTTAACCTCGGCGTTAAAGATCGAGGGTATCACGATCGGCAAGCGAATCTATATTTTCCCCGAAAACTTTTGGCTTTCCGAAAACCGGCTTTTACGCCTCGACGAAGAGCTGGTCGTTCACGAAATTACCCACGTTTTGCAATATCGACGTGAGGGTTTTATCAAATTTCTCTGGCTTTATTTCAAATGTTATCTGACAAATCTGCGGGAAAAAAAGAGTTTTGGATTAGCGGCGCGGGCAGAAGCTTATTTTGAAATACCGTTTGAGATCGAGGCACGCGAAACCGCCTCCAAATTTGCGGTTTGGAGTAAAAATCGAAAGATTTGAAAAAAAATTACTGTTTGGTCGAAAACTGAGATTCGGTCAATGTTTCAAAAATGATCTTTCCGTTTTCAATTTCTTTCATCGCGATCCGCGTTGATTTGGTTTTGCGCGGGTCGAGCTCGACACGAGGCGTCGCACCGCGCTGCAATTGTTTGCTGCGCTGCGCGGCGAGGATGATCATTCGGTATTTCGAATCGATTGCCGCTTGCGTTTTCGGGGCATTGTTTTCGGGATTTTCTAAATTTTCAGTGGTTTCTTCGGTTTCTTCAATCATTTTTTCAGCCATATTTTGTCTAATCTCCAACTGTATTAAATTTGGAAATATCGAAACTATCAAGAATATCCTGAATTGCCCCGGTTTGTCTAACGCGTTTTAGCCTTTCCGCCAAAATAATCGTCCGCAGATCGTTCGTTGCCTGTAACCGGTCGTCGTTGATCACGATATATTGAAACTCCTGATATTTTTGAACCTCGCCGAATGAATTTTTTAACCGTAAAGCCAGATTTTCATGAGTTTCGGTCGCCCGCGCGGTCAATCTTGCCTTCAAAATTTCAAAAGTCGGCGGCAAAATGAAAATACTGACGGCTTCCGCGAAATCGTGCATTATATTTTCCGCGCCCTGAACGTCGATTTCCAAAATCACATCGCGCCCGTTGTTGATGTCTTTGCTGACCTGCGTTTTCGAAGTCCCGTAAAAATTGTCGTGGACGACCGCATATTCGAGAAATTCGTTTTGTTCGATCAAATTTTCGAACTTTTCACGCGAAACAAAAAAATAATCGTGTTCGTTTTCTTCGCCATCTCGCATCGCGCGGGTCGTATAAGAAACCGAATAACCGATATTCGAAGTTGTTTTCAGAACTTCCTTAATCAAAGTTCCTTTGCCGCCGCCCGACGGCGAACTGATGATAATTAAATTTCCTTTCATAAATGGAAAATAGAAAACGGAAAATAATAAAAAAATATTTTCCATTTTCTATTTTGAGTTTTCAATTATTCCACGTTTTGCACTTGTTCGCGGATCTTTTCGATCTCGGATTTGATCGCCAGCGCGTTTTCCTTGACGATCAGATTGTTGGTTTTTGAGGCGACCGTATTTGCCTCGCGGTTTAATTCCTGCGTCAGAAAATCGAGCCGTTTGCCGACATCTTTTTCGTCCGTCATAATTTGCCGAAATTGTTCGATATGGCTTTTTAAGCGTTGAATTTCTTCGGAAATATCGCTGCGGTCGGCTAAATACGCGACTTCCTGCGCGAGTCTGCCCTGATCCATTTCGATCTGCGAATCGGATTTCGACAGAAAATCCGTGATCTTTTTCGATAGTCGAACGCGGTATTCCTCGGCGACGCTGGCTGATTCGGATTCGATCACCGGCAGCCGGTTTTCAATCTCGGTCAGCCGAAAATTCAATTCATTGCGGAGCATCTCGCCTTCGTTTTGCCGCATTTTTTCCAGATCGTCGAGCGCGGAATTGACGGCTTTTTCGACGCCGACGATAAATTCTTCGCTCAAATCATCCTTTTTCGGCAAAAGCACGTTCGGCAGCCGCGCGACAACATTCAGATCAGGTTCGCCGGAGAGCGAAAATTCGTCCTGCATCTGTTTCATTGCCGCGAGATAGCCCGTAATCATCGGACGATTCAGCTCGTAAACGATTTCGGTTGTTCGTTCATAACTCAGATTGACTTCGATCCGACCGCGCGAAAGGCGGTTTCCGATTTGCCTTTTAACGGTTGATTCAAGCGCCGCCAGCTCGCCCGAAAGCCGCAAGCTGACATCCAAAAAACGATTGTTGACCGTTTTTAATTCAACCGTCACGGCGAAAGTTTCACTTGCTTCAAAACCGCGCCCAAAACCTGTCATTGATTTCATAATTTATATTTAACCACGAAAAACCGTAAAATTTCACGAAACGATTTCGGTTTCTTCTTCGGCAAACTGCAATTCGTAAAGCCGTTTATAAGTTCCGCCTTTTTCCAAAAGCTCATCGTGCGTGCCGGTTTGGATGATTTTACCTTTTTCCATGACGACGATCTTGTTTGCTTTTCGAATCGTCGAAAGCCGGTGCGCAATGACGATCGAAGTTTTATTTTCCATCAAATTGGCGAGCGCTTTTTGCACCAATCGTTCGCTTTCGGTGTCGAGCGCCGAGGTCGCTTCGTCCAGAATCAAAACCGGCGCGTTGATCAAAACCGCGCGCGCGATCGCGATTCGCTGACGCTGACCGCCGGAGAGAAAAATTCCGCGTTCGCCGACGATCGTCTCGTAACCGTTCGGCAATTCGCGGATAAAATCATCGGCATAAGCCACGCGGGCGGCTTCGGCAATCATTTCGTCCGTAGCCAACGGATTGCCGTAAGAAATGTTGTAGCGGATCGTGTCGTTGAACAAAACGGTTTCCTGCGTGACGAGCGCGATCTGCCGTTTTAGACTCAAAACTCGTGCGTCGCGCAGATCGGTTTCGTCCCAAAAAATCGCGCCGGCGGTCGGATCGTAAAGTCTTTGCACCAATTTTATCAAACTCGATTTTCCGCCGCCGCTTTCGCCGACGAGCGCGATCATCGCGCCTTTCGGAATCTCCAGGCTGACGTTTTGGAGAATCTTTTTGTGATCGGTCTGGTAATTGAACGAAACATTTTTCAGTTCGATTTTGTTTTGTAATGGTTTCAAATCAACGGCATTAAATTTTTCGGGTAAAATCTCGTCCTCGTCGAGAATATCCCAAACATCGCGGGCGGCGGCAAATGCTTTCGTCAGTTCGTTATGCTGGCGCGAGATTTTCCGCATCGGATCGTAACTGCGGAACAAAAAGAAAAGAAATGTAAAAAATTGCGCCGCGTCCATTTTGCCCAAGTTTATTTCGCGCAGACCGAAGTAGAAAACAATGACGACGGCGATGATCCCGATCAGTTCGATCGTCGGCGGCGAGGTCGCGGCAATTTTCCCCGAACGCAAGTTGGCGCGGGCGATGATCCGGGCGACTTTCAAAAAACGCGATTTTTCGCGTTCTTCGGCGGTATAGGCTTTGACGATGGTTTGATTGGCGAGCGTTTCCTGCGCCGTGTCGGTTAAAAGTTTGTTGCCCTCGAATGATTCTTCAGCCAATTTTCTGAGCGATTTACTGAATTTTGCCGTCAAACCGCCGATGCTCGGAGCGATCAAAAGCGCACCGAGCATTAGTTTAGGGTTGAACTAAAACGCCGCCGAGAGGAAAAAGATCAAGATAAAGGCTTCGCGGAAAACGTCGCGCAGGTTTGACGAAACCGAAAGCTCGATCGCCGCGCAGCTGTTGACAAGCCGCGAAACAAGATAATTTGTCCGGTGTTTTTCAAAAAAGGTTGTCGATTGTTGAAGCAGATGTTCGTAAAGCTCCTGCCGCAGATCCAAAACCGCCGACTGCCCGATTTTTGCCATCAGATACGACGAGAAATATTCGGCAATCCCTTTGGCGACTGTAAAGCCGAGCAGCAAAACCGAAATCATCACCCAAGCGCGAAACCAATCGTCGCGCGGAACGAGATTATGTAAATCGAAAAGCGTTTTGGATTTTTGCGAGGGATTGGTCAGGAATTGGTCAAAGATCGGGACGAGCAGAGCGCCGGTTGCCGTTTCAAAAACCGCGCCGAGAACCATCGCGACCGCCGCAATCGCAAAAATCAGCCAGTAGGGGCGCAAATATTTGAGTAAACGTTTAAAATCCTTCATCGGCTTGCAAAAGTTTGAATATACTTTCAAATGAATAGAATTCCAAATTACAAATTTCGGATTTCAGTTGTGTTACCCTAAAATTTGGATTTACTTAACCGTCAAGATTTGCAACGCGAAAATGAAATGTGGCATCTTTTTTAAAGCATCGCGCTTTTTGGAGAAATCTATGTATAAATCAAAATTAACAGGACTTTTAGCTACGCTTTTATTTATTTTTTTAACCGGCATTTTTACTTTCGGACAGGTTGACGTGGCGCGGCAAACAACCGCGATCACCTATCCGTTGGACGATCTGGTCATCACGCAATTTCGCGGGACAACGCGTTTTCCGCGTATGAAGGGCGAAGGCAGAATCAAAAGAACCAGTAAGAACGGGACGGAAATCGAAGTTACGGTATCGAAAATGCCGCGACCTTTCGAACTCGGCGCGGGTTATGCGACCTATGTTTTATGGGCGATTTCGCCCGATGGGCAGGTTGATAATTTGGGCGAGATCAAACGGCGCGGAACCTTTGAGTTCGATTCAAAGATTTCGGTGACGACGCCGCTGCAAACCTTTGCACTGATCATCACGGCGGAACCGCATTTTCTGGTGCGGCGTCCGAGCCAGACGATCATGCTCGAAAATTTAAGTCCTTATTCGCCGACCGGGAAAACAATCGCAACGCTGCGGGCGGTGCAGTATTTCGGAAATTCGTCGGATTTTTTCCGTGATGCCCGAACGCCGGAAATTGCCGAATTTGATTATCAAAAAACGCCTTCGACGATCTTACAGGCAAAACAAGCAGTAGCGCTAGCCAAATTTGCTGGAGCCGAACGCGATGCGACCGAGGA
>CADEFG010000330.1:2366-6191 GCA_902826505.1 uncultured Acidobacteriota bacterium | reverse complement strand
GGACAGACCTGAAACGAATTTTTCAGTATATCTTTCAGCCGACGCATATCGGCGGCGGACTTCCGCAATTGATCCCGCATTTGGTCGAACATAATTCGTCTTTCTGCATCGGTCGGGATCTGCACATTACGCCGCTCGAAGTCATTCACGGCAAACTTCCCGTCATCGCCTACCGCTTCAACGATTTTGCCTACGCGACCGATCTGAAAACGATTCCGCCCGATTCAATGGACGGCTTGCGCGATTTGGACGTGCTGGTTTTGGACTGCGTCAGGCTCAAACCGCATTCGACGCATCTGTGTCTCGAAGAAGCCCTGGCGTATATCGAAGACCTCAAACCCCGGAAAGCCTTTTTAACTCATCTCAATCACGACATTATGCACGAGCGCGATTCGCGCCTGCTGCCCGCAAATGTCGAGTTCGCTTATGACGAATTGGTTGTTGAAGATTGAGCCGGCTTTTATGTTATGAACGAAATCGAAACCGCAAGACTGTTTTTGAGAAATTATCGAAATGACGAAATAGAAAATTTCGCAAGTCTCGTAACGGACGCCCAAATAATGAAATTTGTCGGTACGGGCGTGATGACCGCCGGGGAAACCGAAAATCTTTGGAATAAGCTCATCGCAGACTTTTACCCGCAAGGAATTGACACGATTTGGGCGATCTTTGCCAAAGACGATTCGCGCTATATCGGACACGCCGCGATTCGTCCGCGTCCGATCAAAAAGGAAGACTGGGAAATCAGCTATATGCTGCGCGAAGCCGAATGGGGAAAAGGTTTGGCGACCGAGATCGCGAAAAGATTGATTGAATACGGTTTCGGCGAATTACATCTGACGGAAATTTTCGCAACGGTTGATGACGAAAATTTTCCGTCGCACCGCGTTTTGGAAAAAGCGGGAATGACCTTTCAAGAATACGATTACGACGAGGACGGAAGATTTTCGGTTTATTCAGTCAAAAGTCAGAACGCCGAACGGTAGTCAGAAGGCAAGGAACTTTGTCACCAGATTTAGCTGAAATTATCAAACCAAAGCTGAAAAACCAGCAAAGTCCAAAGCTGTTTGTGATGCGAAGCCGCGTTCGTTTCGTGTTCTTTGATAAGTTTCTGCACAAACTCGGCGTCAAACAAACCCTGATTTTTTAATCTCGTCGAATCGAGCAATTCGTGCATTAATGGATTAAGACGATGTTTGAGCCATTCGGCGATCGGAACTCCGAAACCTTTTTTCGGACGCTGGAGAATATTTTTCGGCAGCAAAGGTTCGACCGCCTTTTTCAAAATATATTTGCTTTTGCTTCCCTTTAGTTTGTATTCGAACGGCAGCGCGGCGGCAAACTGCGCGACCCGCGGATCGAGAAACGGGGCGCGGACTTCTAAAGAAACCGCCATCGAAGCGCGGTCAACTTTCGTCAAAATATCTTCCGCCATATAAAAATTGAGGTCGAGAAACTGCATTTGCTCGATCTCGTTCGTTGCATCGCAGATTTTGAGCAAATCCTTCGCGTCTTTATAAATATCGCCCGAAGTCGTCGCCAAAACGTCCTTCGACAAAAGCTGTTGCTGCTGGTCGATCGAAAACGAACCGAACCACGAATGATGACGCGTCACGGCGTCGTATCGTGAAGCCGCGACAAAGCGTTTCGCTTTGTAATCGAACGACATATTTTTGGTCGAAACCGGCAGGCTATTAACAACGGGCGCGATCAAACCGTTTCGCAAAATACGCGGAACTTTGCCGTAAAAATTCGCCAGTTTATGCGCGTAATACATCGGATAACCCGCAAAAATCTCGTCGCCGCCGTCGCCACCGAGCGCGACCGTAACGTGTTTGCGGACAAACCGCGAGAGCAAAAACGTCGGAATAAGTGATCCGTCCGAAAGCGGTTCATCGAGCCACGTTCCGATTTCCGAGATCAGATCAGCCGCTTTTTCGACGCTCAGTTTTTCTTCGTAATGTTCGGTGCCGAGATGCGCCGCGACCTGTCGCGCAAACTTCGATTCATCGAACGAATCTTCTTCAAAACCGATCGAAAATGTTTTCACCTTTTCGGTCGAAAATTGCGTCGCAAAAGCCGCCACAGTCGAAGAATCAACGCCCCCTGACAAAAGAATTCCAAGCGGCACATCCGCAACCATTCGCATTCGCACAGCATCGGCAAGCAATTCGCGCAACTCTTCGGCGGCTTTTTCGATCGAAGGCGTCGAGCCGTTTTTATGCCATGAAAGATTCCAATACCGGCGCGTTTTGATCTCGCCTTTTTCGACGGTTAAAAAATGCGCGGCGGGAAGTTTTGAAATTCCCCGAAAGATCGAATTTGGCGCGGGCACGTAATCGAACGAAAGATACGAACGCAAAGAATCTAAATTAATTTCGGCTTTAACGGAAGGATTCGCAAGCAAGACTTTCGGTTCGGAAGCAAAGATCAGTTTCCCGTCAAAGACGCCGTAATAAAGCGGTTTTTCGCCGAATTTATCGCGTGCGATGAGCAGTTTTTGTTTGCGTTTATCCCACAACGCGAACGCAAACATTCCGTTGATATGTTCGAGCATCGCTTCGCCGTATTCTTCGTATAGATGCGGCAAAATCTCGGTGTCGGTCTGCGTTTCAAATTTATGCCCGCGTTTTTCTAAATCTGCACGAACTTCGCGGAAATTATAAAGCTCGCCGTTCATCACGACAACGATTGATTTATCTTCCGAATAAACCGGCTGTTCGCCCGTCGCCAGATCGATGATCGAAAGCCGCCGCATCCCGAGCGCGACCCGTTCATCTGTCCACAAACCTTCCGAATCCGGTCCGCGATGCTTCATCCGCTCGCACATCGCGTGCAGAACGGCTTCGCTTTGATTCGCGCCACGATTATTTTCTAAATTTATCCAACCTGCTATTCCGCACATAAAAATTGTCGGCACATTTTGTCAGTACCACCTGCGTAAGCGGGTGGCAGATACGATTTAATCAAAATCCGGCAATTTTCCTCCTTGACCGCTGACAACATATTCTATCGCGCTTTCGAGACTTTTCTCATTCCACAAAAAACGTTTGCTTTCTTTATCGGACCACGGACTATGCGAAAGATTCCAGCAATCGTTTTCTTTGAGTTTCTTCGTCGAATAAGACTTAAACGCATTCAATGCAGAATCTGCCGAATGCTTGCCCGTCGAAACAACTGTGTGAACGTGATTTGTTCTGACATTGATTGCATGTAAAACCCAATCCTTAAATTCACAAACTTCGCGAATCGTCTTTTCAATTATTTCACGTTGGCGCGAGTTGAGAGAAATTTTTTCAGATTTCAACATCGCTTTGTTTTGATTTTCCCAAATTTGATTAGCTTCGAGATAAGGCGTTTGATATTTGTTATTTAATCTGTTGATCGAGCCGCGTTCATCGCCGTGAAGCCACGTTCCGTAGCATCGAAATGTAATCAGATAAGCGATTGGTGTGTCGCGGTCGTTCCACATAAAACACGTTATGCCGCCCGCTTACGCAGGCGGTACTGACTCTCTCGCAGATGTTGATGACTCAAATCCGATTTTCTCGCGCACGGCGTAGATCGTTTTGTCCTGCGATTCGTGATAGGTTCGGACGAGCATTTCGGCTAATAATCCCATTAAGAAAAACTGCATCGAGATCGCGAACAGAACGATCGCGATGACAGGCAAAGGCGTTAAGATGAGCGAAACTCCGTAAACGAATTTCAGCACGAACGCCCAGATTCCGGCAATGATCGAAAGCAGAAACGCGATCATTCCGAATGAACCGAAAACGTAGATCGGTTTCGTATGATACGACGCCATAAATTTGATCGTCATCA
>CADEFG010000330.1:0-2266 GCA_902826505.1 uncultured Acidobacteriota bacterium | reverse complement strand
TCGTTTTGCAGATCGGCGTCCATCGGAATCAGGATTTCGCCTTTGGCGGCATCGATCCCGGCGCTCATCGCGGCGGTTTGCCCGTAATTGCGGCGTAAGCTGATAACGCGAACACGCGCATCGCCGCCCGCGATCTCGCGCAAAATTTGCAGCGATTTATCGGTCGAACCGTCGTCAACGTAGATCACTTCCGCCGTTTTGCCCAATTCGTTCAAGGCTTCCTGAATTTTCGCGTGCATCGGGCGCAGATTTTCTTCTTCGTCTAAAACGGGCAGAAAAAGCGAAAGTTCGGGCGCGGGATCGGCTTTTGATAAATCTTTTTTTAGAGCTTGGACTGAATTCATTTTCTTACGTTTAGCAAATGTAATAATTTACTTCTTTCCGAAGAAAAAATACAGTCTTAAAGAGAAAAGCCGCATCGTCTGATACGGCTTTTCCCCATTTTTATTCGATCCCCAAATTACCAGATGCGAATGTATCGGCGATTATTATAACCACGGCGATTGTAATATCCGCGGTTGTTATAACGACGATTGGTATTTTGGCGATATTCGCGCCGCGCATCGCGCCGATCTTCGCGATATTCGCGCTGCGCTTTGCGGTAATCTCCGTTGTTTATTCTTCGTTGGTAATCGCGCCTGGCGTCGCGCATATCCTCGCGATATTCGCGGCGAGCTTCGCGGCGTTGGGCATTTGCCGTATCAGCCGTAATAAATATGAGACCAAAAGCAAATGCGAGCATTCCGATTTTAAGTAAATTTTTCATAACTTCTCCTTACTTATTATTTCTGCACGATTTTATTTCAAAAACTGTGCTTATTTATTACACAAAGAAAAGATTCGATGTGTTCGTAAGGGTAAAGTCGCAAGTGCCGTGCCAGATCGAGAAAAATTTATGATTTTTTAGCGGTGATGACGATCAGATTGCCATTCGGAAATAAAGTTTTGAGTGCTGTTTTTCTTCCGGCAATGTTTAATTATTCTGATTCCTCTTCCGGTTCAAGATCGCCGTTTTTATTCCAATATTTCCAAATTCCGGTTTCCTTTCCATTTTCATAATGACCTTCGGCGGCTAAAACGCCGTTGTCATGATAATCGCGCCATAAACCATCTTCCGCGCCGTTTAAATAATTTCCTTCGGAAGCAATATTTCCATTTTGGTGATATGCGGTCCAGCTTCCGTGTCTAATCCACTTTTCACCGTCTTCGGAAAGCATACGACTGTAGCGAAACTTGATTTCTCCGGTTTCATAAAAAATTTCGGCGATACTTAAAATGTAATTTGAATCCATGCCTAATTTTTTTTAGCAGTGATGACGATCGAAACACCAAACGGAAAGTTAAAATTTTTGAGCCAGAATCTTTCGGCGCTGAAGATTTTGCCGAAAATCCCGTTCAAGGCGGAAACATTGACGTTGTTCTCCGATTCGGGTTTGATGCCGGTGATTTTCATCAGCGTTCTGCCGGCTAAGATCGGCGCGAAAAACGTCCAGTTCGCATACGTTGCACGTTCGATCTCAAACCCGGCTTTTTCCAGTCTTTCGACGATCTGTTTTTTTGTGTAGCGAATACGATGATTCGAAATGTCGTCCTGCACGCCCCAGAGCCACATAAACGCGGGCACAAAAATCAGCGCGTCGCCGCCCGATTTTAAGACGCGGTGCATTTCTTTGAGCCCGGCAATATCGTCGTCCAGATGTTCGACCACGTCGAGCGCCGTGACAACGTCGAAACTTTCGTCGGCAAACGGCAGTTTTTCCGCCAAACCTTTATGCGCTTTCAAACCTTTCGCCTTGCAGAATTCGAGCGCGTCGTCGGAAACGTCAACGCCTTCGGCTTCGCCAAAACGAGCGAGCATTTCAAGATTCGCGCCGGTTCCGCAGCCGACATCAAGAATCTTTGGATTTTGGATTTTGGATTTTGGATTTTGGATTATTTGTCTTAAAAATTCTTCCAGAATCGCGCGGCGACCGACAAACCACCAGTGCGAATCTTCGACGCGGTTCATAATCGCGTATGTATGCTGCTCCATTTCCTGCGGCAGTGCTGAATTCATAAAAAAACTTAAACGCTTCACAAAAAATGCGTCAAGCGTAATTTAGCAAATCTCGACAAAATTAAAAAGCAACGCCGATTTACGCGCGCTGCTTTTTTCAATCATCGCCCAATTTCTAGTTCCAAAACCTCAGACAGCGTTCCAAAATCCTTGCCGATGGCGGATCAACGGATTTGAGTTGTGCCAAATATTGCTTAGCCGCTGTTTTTT
>CADEFG010000329.1 GCA_902826505.1 uncultured Acidobacteriota bacterium | reverse complement strand
CGAATTGACGAAACACGAATCCCCGCCTGATTGATTGCCCGAATCGCCGATTCGCGTCCGCCGCCCGGACCTTTGACGCGCACTTCAACCTCGCGCATTCCCGCTTCGATCGCCTTGCGGGCAACTTCCGTCGCGGCTTGCTGGGCGGCGAAAGGCGTTCCTTTACGCGAGCCGCGAAAACCGCGGGCACCCGACGAAGACTGCGCGACCAGATTGCCGTTGGCATCGGTGATCGAGATCAGCGTGTTATTAAACGAAGCCGCGATGTGCACAATTCCATACGGGATGTTCTTGCGCTCTTTCTTTTTGAAGGTTTTCTTACCTTTTGCTGCTGGTTTTGCCATTTTTTTTAGTCAGTAGTCAGTAGTCAGTAGTCAGTAGTCAGCAGAAAATCCAATTTTTCCGAATTCTGACTGCTATCTTCTGACTACTTCTAATTATTTCTTGCCCGGTGCTTTTTTCTTTGCCACGGCGGCTTTGCGCGGACCTTTGCGAGTCCGTGCGTTGGTACTTGTGCGCTGTCCGCGAACCGGCAAACTGCGGCGGTGCCGCAGACCTCGGTAACAACCGATGTCCATCAAGCGTTTGATGTCCATCTGCACACGTTTGCGCAAATCGCCCTCGACATCGCCCTGCGTGTCAATAAGTGTGCGGATTCGCGTCAGTTCATCTTCGCTCAAGTCCTTGATCTTTGAATCAAGACTGATCTGCGCTTCTTCTAAAATTGCCGTCGAACGCGATTTGCCGATGCCGTAAATATAGGTTAAACCGATCTGCGCTCTTTTGTTTGGTGGTAAATCAACTCCTGCTACGCGAGCCATAATTCTCCTCTTTCGATTTTGGATTTTAGATTTTGGATTTTGGATCGAGGGGTAATTCAATTATCGATCCAAAATCGCAAATCTAAAATCCAAAATAAATTTACCCTTGGCGTTGTTTATGCTTCGGATTGTCACAAATCACGCGCACAACGCCTTTCCGATGAATAATTTTGCATTTATCGCAAATTTTCTTAACTGATGGACGAACTTTCATTATTTTGTCCCTCTCTTATTCGCCGCGTTTCCGCCGGCTTGCTATTTGAAATTGAAAATCTCAAATTTGAAACTTATTTGTAGCGATAGGTTATTCGCCCGCGATTTAAATCGTAGGGCGAAAGTTCGACTAAGACCCGGTCACCCGGCAAAATACGGATGAAGTTTTTCCGCATTTTTCCTGAAATATGTGCCAGCACCTCGTGTTTATTATCCTCTAATGCGACTTTAAACATCGCGTTCGGCAGAGTTTCAAGCACGGTTGCCGTAACCTCTATCGCTTCTTCCTTTGACATATTATACAGAGCCAACCCTGTCATAGTTGACAAACTGTTTATGTTACCTTTTCTAATTTAATTTATCAAGTTAAGCCGCAACGGTTTCTTTTTTACTATTTTTCAAGGCGGCTTTTTGCTCTTTCGTTAAAGTTAAAATTTCCGGACCGTCCGCCGTGATCGCGAGCGAATGTTCGGCATGCGCGCTCGGCTTGCCGTCTAATGTGACGACGGTCCATTTGTCTTCCAGAGTTCTGGTTTCGTGCGTTCCGAGATTGAGCATCGGCTCGATCGCAAAACAATATCCGGCGCGAATTTTTTCGCGCGTTCCGGCTCTTCCGTAATTGGCGATCTGCGGCGCTTCGTGCATCGCCCGTCCGATGCCGTGTCCGGTATAATCGCGGACGATCCCGTAACCGTATTTTTCGGCGTGCGATTGGATTGCCCAGCCGATGTCACCGACGCGTTTGTTCGGATAGCATTGCTCGATCGCGAGTTCCAAACATTCTTCCGTGACGCGGATCAGTTGCTTGAGTTCGTCCGTAATTTCGCCAACCGGCGCGGTAAAAGCCGTGTCGCCGACAAAACCGTTATAGGTCGCCGCCATATCGAGCGAAATGATATCGCCGTTTTTGAGCGGAATGTCGTTTGAAAAACCGTGGACGATCTGATCGTTGACCGAGGCGCAGATCGCATACGGAAAACCGTGATAACCGATAAAGGTCGGCGTGGCGCCCAATGATCGAATCATTTTATCGGCGACGGCGTTAAGCTCCATCGAAGTGATGCCGATCTCAACCATTCCGCGCAAAGACTCGCGAACCTCGGCGATCAGCTCGCCGACTTCGCGCATCCGGTCTAAATCTTTTTGTGATTTGGCGATAATCATTCTTTTCCCCAATAAAACTTGGCTCAATTTGCTAAAAAAACTTCCGATTTTTGAATAGTTCAGCATAGATGTCAGATTTTAGGTTTGAGATGCCCAGACATCTGCATCGAATTTTCCATGCCCGAAAACTTTCTAGATCAACTTTTCCAGTTCGCTATAAATTTCTTCCAAACTGCCTTCACCGTTGATTTTTTTCAAACGTCCCGATCTTTCATAATAATCGAGCAAGGGTTTGGTCTTTTCATCATAAGTTTCAAGTCGTGTCGAAACGCTTTCTTCATTATCGTCGGCGCGATGCGTCAGTTGCGCGTCGGGGTGAAAATCGCAAACATTATCAGTTTTCGGCGGTTTAGAATAAACATTATAAATCTCGCCGCAAACCGGACAACTGCGGCGTCCCGTTAATCTTCGCATCAATTCATCGCGCGGAACATCTACTTCGATCGCTTGAATTTCCTTTTCCTGTTCTGTCGCTAAATCTTCAAGCTGCGCGGCTTGCACATCGGTTCGCGGATAACCGTCCAAAACAAACGTTCCGGCACAATCTTCGCGCGAAGTCCGATCTTTGACCATCTGATAAGTCAGTTCATCGGAAACATATTTTCCCGACGCCATAATTTCCTGAACTTCTCTGGCGAGCGGCGTGTCCGAATTTTTCATCTCGCGAAACATATCGCCCGTCGAGATCTGCGGAATATTTTTACGTTCTTCCAAAAGTCGCGCCTGCGTTCCTTTGCCCGCACCGGGCGCACCGATTAAAACGATGATTTTACTCATAAAAATAAATTACGAATTACGAATTACGAATCACGAATTTCATCAATTTATTAAATTTGTTAGTTCGTAATTCGTAATTCGTAATTCGTAATTAAAAGTTAACTTCGTCTGCCGCGAAGGCGTGAACCCGCGCCGAGAAAGCCTTCGTAATTTCGCATCACGAGCTGCGCTTCGATCTGGGCGACCGTATCCATCGCGACGCCGACCAGAATCAAAAGCGAAGTGCCGCCGAAATAGAATTGATAACCCAATCCGGTCGGAATCCAGCTCAGTCCGGGCGTCGCCGTTAAAAAGTTGTAGAGACCGGTTCCGATAAATGGCAGACGTCCGACGTTAAATCCGCTCAACAGCAGCTGCGGGGCAAACGCGACAAACGCCAGATAAAGCGCGCCGACGGTCGTCAAACGCGTTAGAATCCCGTTCAAATATTCAGCCGTCGGCGCTCCCGGACGCAGACCGGGAATAAACCCGCCGTGTTTCCGCAAATTGTCCGCCACTTCATCGGTATTGAATACGATCGTGATATAAAAGAACGTAAACAAAACGATCAGCGAAAGAAAGACCAATTCGTAATACGGATCGCCGCCGTGAAACTGTTGAAAGAAAGTGTGAACCTGCGTCCAGACCGAATTCGGGTCGTAACCTTCGCTGCCCGGCTGCGCGGGCGGAAACGCCGAAAAAAGCGTTTGCGGCATTGCGAGAACCGACGACGCGAAAATCACCGGAATCACGCCGCCCATGTTGATTTTCAAGGGCAGGCTCGTTTCTTGTCCGCGAAATGTCTGATTTCCGACGCGGCGGCTCGCATAACTGATCGCGATATTGCGGCGCGCCGATTCGACGTAGACGATCAAGGCGATCAAGGCAACCAGTACGACCGCCAAAAAGATCACGCCGAGCGTTTGCATCGCATCGCCGGCGCTGACTCTTTCCTTGATCTGCATGATACCGGCGGGCAAGCCGATCACGATACCGGCAAAAATAAGGAGCGAAATGCCGTTGCCGACGCCGCGTTCGGTGATCTGTTCGCCGAGCCACATCACGAAGATCGTCCCGGTCGTCAGCGTCACGACAACCATCGCGGTCGCCCACCAACCCTCGATGCCGCTGCTGTTATCGATAATTCCGTTGCGCGACAGCCAGGTCGCGACAAAAAATGTCTGAACGGCGCAGAGAATAACTGTCAGATAGCGTGTCCACTGATTGATTTTTTGCCGTCCGACCTCGCCTTCTTCCTGAATCTTCTTGAGCGGCGGATAAAGCACCGTCATCAATTGGAGGATGATCGAAGCGGTAATATACGGCGTTACGCCGAGCGCGAAAACCGAAATCGTTCGAAAGTTTCCGCCCGAAAACAAATCGAGAACGCCGAGCAGCGTGCCGCTGACCTGACTCCAAACCTGTTCAAGCTGTGCTTTGTTGATGCCCGGTGCGGTCACGTGCGCGCCCAAACGATAGATCGCCAGAAGTCCGAGCGTAAAGAGAATTCTCTTCCTCAGCTCGGGAATCTTGAACATATTCTGGACGGCGGCAAAAAACTTTTCCATAACTCTCCTAAATCTCTAAACTGCCTAATTTATTCGCTCGGTGCCGGTTCTTTGACAATCACCGTCGCGGTTCCGCCGGCTTTTTCGATTTTATCTTTCGCGGTTTTCGTGAAACGGTGCGCGGAAATGTTCAAGCCCTTCGAAACTTCTCCGTTCCCTAAAATGACGACATCGTGTTTGGCTTTTTTGATCAAACCGCGTTCGTGCAGAATTTCGGGCGTCACTTCGTCGCCGGCTTTGAAATTTTCTTCAATTTTCGCAAGGCTGATTTCAAGCCATTCCTTTTTGAAAATATTTGTAAAGCCGCGTTTTGGCAAACGACGTTGCAAAGGCATCTGTCCGCCTTCAAATCCGATTTTGCTCGAATAACCCGAACGCGATTTTTGTCCTTTATGTCCGCGTCCGGCAGTTTTGCCCAAACCCGATCCGGGACCGCGCCCGACTCTTTTCTTTTTATGAGTCGAACCCGTCGCCGGTTTCAAATTATTTAATGATAATGCCATTTTTCTATTCCTCTTAAATGGTAAATCGTGAATGATTACTCGTCAATAGACTATAAAATTTCCGCTCGGAAAAATCTATTCACGATAAACGATTCACGATCTACGAATCCTATTCGACAATTCTCAAAATATGCGGAATTTTCGCGACGATCCCGCGCATTGAAGCATTGTCCGGGCGCGTCACCGTTTGATTGAGTTTGGTGATTCCCAAACTTCGAACGATTTCCTTCTGCTTTTTGGAATAACCAATCGTGCTTTTATAATACTGAATTTTGATTGTTCCGTCGTTTGCTGTTTCTGTTTTCTTTGCCATAACTTTTGGATTTTGGATTTTGGATTGCCGATTTTGGATTGATCTTCGTATTAAAAAAATTAAATCCAAAATCTAAAATCTAAAATCCAAAATTATAATAGTTCGTCTACCTGTTTGCCGCGCAGCCGGGCGACTTCAAACGGGTCTTTCATTCTCAGAAGTCCGTCGAAAGTTGCGCGAATGACGTTGTGCGGGTTGTTTGAACCGAGAATCTTCGTGCGGACATTATGCACGCCGAGGCTTTGCAGCACCGCGCGCACCGCGCCGCCGGCGATCACGCCCGTCCCTTCTTTCGCCGGTTTTAGTAAAACGCGACCCGCGCCGTAATGACCGATAATTTCGTGCGGCAGAGTGCCTTCGATGAGCGTCACTTTGATCAGGTTTTTCTTCGCCGCTTCGACCGCTTTTTTGATCGCGTTCGGAACTTCTTTCGCTTTGCCCGTACCGAATCCGACGTGTCCTGATTCATCGCCGATCACGACCAATGCCGCGAACGAAAGATTTTTACCGCCTTTGACGACCTTCGTGACGCGGTTGATCGAGATCAACTGGTCTTTCAAAATCAAACCCTGTGCAGAAATACTTTGTTTATTAGTTTTCATTGCTTTCTTCTTTTACTTCTTCTTGCGCCGTTTCGTTTTTGTTTAGTCCTGCCGCGCGCGTCGCGTCGAGCAATGCTTTGACGCGTCCGTGATAAAGATAACCGCCGCGATCAAAAACAACACTTTCGACACCCGCCGCGAGGGCGCGTTCGGCGATCGTTTTGCCGACCTTTTGCGCGGCTTCGACATTTCCGCCGGTTTTGCTTTTCAAATCTTTTTCGGTCGTCGAAGCCGATGCCAGCGTCTTTCCGTTG
>CADEFG010000328.1:2941-6211 GCA_902826505.1 uncultured Acidobacteriota bacterium | reverse complement strand
TTCATCCGGTCTGTCCGCGTTACCGAGAATTTTCCCGAACGCCACTCAGCAAGATTTACTTCCCCAGGTCGGTTACGGCGGTGGTCCGCTAGGTCCGACTCCGAGTTATCGTGTCGGAAACGGACCCTTTATCAATAGTAATCGAACGGACAACATCGCCGGAAGTCTTTCAAAAGTTTGGGGCGACCACGTTTCCAAATTAGGCGGAGTTTATGAGCGGGGCATCAAAAATCAAACAAATCGCGTTCAATTCAATGGCGGAATCAGTTTTTCACCGGATACCAACAATCCATTCGATACCAATCAAGGGTTTGCCAATGCGGCGACTGGAGCCTTTAACAACTACATTCAGGCATCTGCCGGCACATCGGGAAAGTATAAATTTACAAATGTTGAGTTTTACGCTCAAGATAATTGGAAAATATCGAGACGTTTGACTTTGGATTACGGAATGCGTTTCTCGTGGTTGCCGCCGACCTACGATGCGAGCGGTAAGGCATCGAACTTTGACCCGAGTCAATATAGTCTTGCCAATGCTCCGAGACTTTATAATCCGGGTTGTCTCGGACAGGCGGTCGGCAGCTTTACTCCAACCGGATGTACACGGGTTGCATATGATCCGGCACTTCCCGTCGGGACAATTTTGACAGGCGGAGGTTTGCCGGGATCGGGCGGAAACTCACTTAACGGCGGGCTTTTCATTGCCAAACTTATCCCCGGCACGGGTAATCGGGCAAATGGCTTGGTAGAGGCAGGAAACAAGGCTTTGACCGAAGATCAGGGACTTTTATTCGCTCCGAGAGTCGGGTTTGCCTTCGATCTGACAGGTAAGGGCAACTTGATCCTGCGTGGAGGTTTCGGGATATTTTACGACCGCTCTCAGGGTAATCTGGTCTTCGATTACAACGAAAATCCGCCGACTACGACTACGACCCGTTACGATTTCGGACAACTCCAAAATCTCGGCGGCGTTGGTACTATTGCCAATTTGAGTCCGCAATTCATCCGGGCAATCGAGAAGGATGCGAAAATACCAACCGTCAATTCGTATAACATAGGTATTCAGTATAAGTTGCCGTTTGATACAGTACTTGATGTTGCTTATGTCGGTTCACAAAGTCATCACTTACCGCATGTCAGACCGATCAACGAAACTCCGTTCGGTTCGGCATGGTTAGCGGCAAACCAAGATCCGACGAGAGCCGTTCCGACGGTTCTCGGAGCCAGCGCGCTTCCAACCGATCTTTACCGACCATTTAGAGGATTCGGCAGTATCAACTTCATTGAATTTAGAGAAAATTCTAATTACAACTCACTGCAAATCGGCGCGAACCGACGTTTTTCGCAAGGTTTGGTTTTAAGTGCCAATTACACTTTCAGTCGAGCGAACGGCATCACTTCTGCCGATGACGGACAATCGCGGATTGATCAAAAAGATTATGTAAATTATGGTCGTTTGGGCTTTGACCGGACTCATAATTTCAATCTTAACTGGGTATATGAAATTCCCGGCTTGACCAAGAATAGATACCTCGGACTGATAACCAATGGCTGGCAGTTTTCCGGTATTTATCGTTTTCAGTCGGGTCAGCCCGAATACGTCCAATGTAACGTCAATGGGCGAAGTTCTATAAACATTACGGGATCATCCAGCGGAACCGCGGTCGGCAACTGCATTGTCAATGGTTCAATAAATACGGGTTTCACGAGGGATGATTTTCATTTATTTAATGTAAATGCACTTCAAGGTCTCGCTGATGGAAGTACCGGAACAGCATTAGAAGGACTCCGTTCGACCTTTACGGCAATCGCTCCTCCGATCAATAACTTCGATTTGTCGATGTCCAAGAAGTTCTTTTTCTGGGAAAAAATAAACATCGAAGCTCGATTGGATGCATTCAATGCTTTTAATCAAACACAAGGCGCATTTTCAAATTTCTTTGAAGGTTCCGCTTTTGATACCGCGACCCGGTTGGTGAGACCAGGTTCGGTCGGGGATGCCTTAACCAGAAGAACCGGATTCGGAGCGGTTAATAGTTACAGACCGAATCGTACCGTGCAGTGGATGTTACGATTTTCGTTCTAAAAAACCGAATAATTAAAGAGCCGGATTTTATGGGGGTGAAATCCGCTCTTTTTGAAAATGCAGAAACCTATCCAAAAGTATTGGGAAAATCACTTTACTTTAATGTATGTTTCTGCATTTTTCCATCCTGCTATTGATTTCGGCTTATCCGGCAAGAGCCGACCATTTTTCGAAAAATGCAAAAACAATTAATAACCGCAGTTTTATTGATATTTATCATTAGTTTTCGGATTGCAACGGTTTTTGCTGATTCCCGTTCCATTTCCCGAAAAGTTCTCGATGATAAAATTCGCGGCTGGGCAGGTCAGATGTTCGGCGTTTCGTATGGTGCACCGGTCGAATTCACATCGCTCGGGAAGATTTTTGAAGGCGAGATCAAATGGTCGCCGGAGATGGTTTCAAACTCGATTTATCAAGACGATTTATATGTTGAAATTACCTTTATCGAAGTGTTGGATCGCATCGGTTTGAATGCGACGGGCGAACAATTCGGCGAGGCTTTTAAGAATTCAAAATATAATTTGCGGCACGCCAACGCCGGTTCCAGACGTTTGCAGAATCAGGGGATCAAACCGCCTTGGTCAGGGAATCCGAAATACAATCTGCATTCAAACGATATTGATTTTCAGATCGAATCCGATTTTATCGGGATGATGACTCCGGGGTTGCCGCGGGAAGTCAATGTTAACGCTGATCGGGTCGGTCACGTTATGAATTACGGCGACGGTGTATACGGCGGAATGTTTTTCGCGGGAATGTATTCAGCCGCGGTTTTTGAAAGTGATCCGCGAAAGGTTGTCGAAGTAGGTTTAAAAAGTCTGCCGAAAAAAAGCGGCTATGCGATGATTATTCGGGATGTTTTGGCTTGGTCGGCGCAGAATCCCGGCGACTGGAAAAGGACATGGAAACTGCTCGAAGAAAAATGGGACAAGGATGATATTGATGCCGACGGTTCGCTTCGTCCGTTTAATATAGATGCGCGTTTGAACGGCGCCTTTGTTGTGCTTGGACTACTTTACGGCAAGGACGATTTTGATCAAACGGTTGAAATTTCAACCCGCGCCGGACAGGATGCCGATTGCAACCAGTCGAGCGCGGCAGGAATTTTGGGTGTGATGAAAGGGTTTGAAACGATTCCCGACAGATGGAAATCAGGCATTGCCGCCACTGCCGATAAGAAATTC
>CADEFG010000328.1:0-2931 GCA_902826505.1 uncultured Acidobacteriota bacterium | reverse complement strand
ACCGTCAAACGCGCCTTGTAAGTTATCGAAATGTCGGGCGGAAAAGTAACGGACACCGAGGTTTACATTCCCAATCAAAAGCCCAAATCCGCCAAACTCGAACAATTCAATGCCGGCGTTCCCGATAAAATCATTGACAAAACCGGTACGATTTGGCAATGGAAAGGCGCGTGGACAGACGAGAAAAACGGCAAAACCGCGAATGGCGCAGCCGGGGAAACATCATTTAATTTTACCGGAGTCGGCTGTATGATCGTCGGTGAATTAACCCAAAAACGGGGGGCGCGCCGAGGTTTATGTTGACGGCGTAAAGTCAATGCCGATTGATTCATAAATTACCGCTCGCACCCACGACAACGCGCTCCGGCTTATTTTCGGACTGAAAAACGGCGCACATAATATCAAAATCGTGTTGCGCGATGATACCGATGTGCGCCGTAAAGGCAAAATTGTGGCGTTTGACCGCGCGGTGATCTATCGAAAATAGATCAATCATCAACCACCGAAATATCGAGCGGATGTTAAACCTGATTTCGATGCGGTGAAACGCGAGAAACATTACCACGGCTGAAAAAAAGCCGACAAGCGCACGATGAATTGGGAAAACGAAAGATTTTTGAACTAGAATTGGCAAATGATTTACAAAAAAATTCTAATCATTATTGTTTGTCTGACTTTCATTCGGGTAAATGTTGCAAATGGCGGAAAAGTTGAGGTTTGGCTGACCACCGGCGACCAAACGGCGTTGCTTGAAAAACAGCCGAAAGCGATAAAATTCGACGCAGAAATAAACGATTTGCCGACGATTGAAGTTGATGACGCGCAAAGCTTTCAGACGGTTGACGGCTTCGGCTACACGCTGACCGGCGGCAGCGCTTTCGTCATCAACGGTTTGAGCAAAGAAAAAAAAGCAAAAATGCTCAAAGAGTTATTCGGCAGCGGCAAAAATTCAATCGGTGTCAGTTATTTGAGAATCAGCATCGGCGCGTCGGATTTGAATTTCGCGCCCTTTACTTACGACGATTTGCCGACGGGCGAAAAGGATCTGGAATTGAAAAAATTCAGTCTGGCAAATGACCTGAAAGACCTGATTCCGCTTTTGAAAGAAATCGTTCGCATCAATCCGAAGTTGAAAATTCTCGGTTCACCATGGTCAGCACCGGTTTGGATGAAGGATCATGATAGTTTTCGGGGCGGACATTTAAAGCCTGAGTTTTACGAGGTTTATGCCCGCTATTTTGTCAGGTATATCAAGGAAATGTCTCGGTACGGCATCAGCATCGATGCCGTGACGCCGCAAAACGAGCCTTTGCACGATGGTAATAATCCGAGTATGTTAATGACCGCAAGCGAACAATCGGATTTTATAAAAAACCATTTGGGCAAGGCTTTTTTGGCAGCGAAAATAAAGACGAAGATCATTATTTATGATCATAATTGCGACAAGCCGGAATATCCGATCGAGATTTTGAATGATTCGGAAGCCAAAAAATTTATTGACGGTTCGGCTTTTCATCTTTACAGCGGCGACATCGGTTGTTTGGGCAAAGTAAAAGAAGCGCATCCCGACAAAAACGTCTATTTTACCGAGCAATACACTTCGTCAAAAGGAACTTTCGCGGGCGATCTAAGTTGGCATATCAAAAACGTGATTATCGGTTCGATGAGAAATTGGAGCAAAAACGCGCTTGAATGGAACCTAGCGAGCGATGCCGAATTTAAACCGCACACGGCAGGCGGTTGTAATGTTTGCAAAGGTGCGTTGACGATTGATAAAAACAACTTCACGCGCAATGTTTCATATTTCGTTATCGCCCACGCCGCCAAATTCGTGCCGCCCGGATCAATCCGAATCGAAAGCAATATTAGCGGAAATATAAACAATGTCGCCTTCAAGACTCCCGCCAGAAAAATTATTTTGATTGCACAAAATGATGGAAAAGTTGCGGCAGCTTTCAATCTTAAATTCAAAAATAAATCCGCAGCGGCAACACTTCCCGCCGGTTCGGTCGGGACCTTTGTATGGAAATGATTTTATGATAAATTTTACACTGACATTTCTTTTATTATCGTTGTCTGTGGCGAATTTCGGACAAACCAACAGACCTAAAACGAGGACAAAAAAGTATTCGACCAACGGGAAAACCGTCATCGTTTATACGACTGCTGAAAACTCGAAGTTACGAATTACCGAAACCGACCGTTTAAAATTTACCGAAAAACGCCAGCCGACCGAAGACGAAGTCAGCGTTTTCGTCAATCCCGAAAAGATTTTTCAAAAATTTCTCGGCATCGGCGGTTCGTTCACCGATGCGAGTGCGGAAACCTTTGCAAAACTCTCGAAAGCCAAACAACGCGAATTTCTTGAGGCATATTACAGCAAGGAAAAAGGCATCGGCTACACGATTGCCAGAACGACGATTCACAGCAGTGATTTTTCGAGCGGAAGCTACACCTATATCACGGAAGGCGACCGAGATCTGAAGTCATTCAATATCGAACACGAACGCCGGTTTCGGCTGCCGTTGATCAAACAGGCGATTCAGGCGGCGGGCGGAAAATTAACTTTGTTCGCCAGCCCTTGGAGTTCGCCGGCGTTTATGAAAAGCAACCATTCGATGCTTCGGGGCGGCAAGCTGAAGCCGGAATTTTATCAACCGTGGGCGAATTATTACGTCAAATACATCAAGGCGATGGAGAGTGAAAAATTTCCGGTCTGGGGCTTGACGATTCAGAACGAACCGATGGCGACGCAACGTTGGGAATCATGTATTTACATGGCGGGAGAGGAACGCGATTTCCTGAAAAATCATCTCGGACCGACGCTGGCGAAAGCCGGATTAAACGATAAAAAAATCATCATTTGGGATCACAACCGAGATCTGATTATGCAGAGAGTCGACACGATTTTGGGCGACCCGCCGGCGGCGA
>CADEFG010000327.1 GCA_902826505.1 uncultured Acidobacteriota bacterium | reverse complement strand
TTCAAATTCAAAATTTCAATTTTTAAATTTGATTTTTGTTGTTAAAATACCGTAATTACAATACTTTACGCTAAAACAAAACTTTTTCGGGTTTTCAAAATCCGCAATCCGCCAATCAGCGGACGCTATCGGAAGTTACACTATTTGGTAGAACATCTCTCAACCAGTCTTTGCAAGCCCTGAACTTCCTGATTTTCACCGTCAATTTCCATCCCGGAACGGAAATAATTCTGCGCTTGCAGACAATCGCCTTTCTGCAAATAAATCTTCACCAAAGCGACATAGGCACTAATCAAACGGTTATCCCAGAACAGCGCGGTTTTAAAACTGCTGACCGCTTGATCCAGATCACCGCGCCGCAGATGAATCATCCCGAGCAGATAATAGCTTTCGGCGCTCATCGGTTCGCTGACGAGAACCCGCCGCAAAACGCTCATCGCCTCATCATCGCGCCCGTCTTTGTAAAGCTGTCGCGCTTGGATCAACAGCGCTTCGGTTTCATTGACCGGCGTTTGAACAATTCGGGTTTGATTTTTAAGCAAAATCACACCCACAAAATCCTTGCGCGGCGGCTGCACGACCCGCAAACCGATCGTCTCGGTCGTCCGCGAACGCGACCATTCGGTTTGCAGTTTCGCGTAGCGATCATTTTCTGTCAAAAATCTGCGCGCCTGATTATCAAAATCAGCGGCGGAAGCATCTTTGAGCAATTCCAAAGCCTTTGCCAAAAGAAAATAACTTTCGCCGTCCTTTGGATTGGTCGCCAGAACCGGGCGCAATTGCTCGGCAGATTCCTGATAATTCGTATTCAAAAACAGCGCGTAGCTATAATTAAAACGCACGTTCGGTTCATCCGGCGCGGAATCCGCCGCCTTTTTCAAAAGCTCGATGCCCTGTTTCAGCCAATCTGCCGATTTGCCCTTATTTTTCTTTTCGGCGCGCGAAGCCTGCACCGCAATGGCGCCGATCGTGTTATAAACGCTCGTTAATTTCAAATCTTCCGCAAGCGGCTGTAAAACGCCCAGCGCCTGCTCATAATTCTGCTGTTGCCAGTGAATCAAACCCGTATAAAACGCGGCTTCGGGATAAAATTGCGATTCCTGCGGAATGCGCGAAAAGTAGTCGATCGCTTCGGCAAATTTGCGTTGATTCAAATATAAATGCCCGAGTTCGAGCGCGGCATCCGAATAAGTCGCGCCCGATTTTTCTTCGCCGTATATCCGCAGGGCATTTTTAAAATAATTTTCGCGTGTTTGCTGGTCGGCTTCCGCCGAAAGCAAGCCTTTGATATAGGCTTCAAAAGCGCGCGCCGGAACTTTGTTGGCGTTTTCAATGAACTGATTCTGCGCGAACGGCAATGCCTTATCGCGCTGGTATAAAATCTGGTAAGCGACCTGTCCCTGCACGGTCTGCAAATTCAAGAGCGCGTCGTTTAAATAAATATCGCGCGTAATTCGTCTGCCGTCGGCAAATTCCTCGCTCAAAAATCTGCCTTCATTGACGCGAATGATTTTTGCCGTCACGCTGATCGTTGCCGCCGTTTCGCCCTGCGCGGGAACGATGTTGTATTTACCGGCGATTAAAAGCGTCGCCTTGCCTTCGCGCGCAAGTTTTAACGAAGTTGCAAGGCTCGGCAAAATCGTCAAAGGCACACGCAGACGCTGCTGGATAATTTTCCGCTCGTCGTTTGAAACGACATTCAAGCTCGGAACTTTCAGCAAATCCGACAATGAATCGGCAAAACTTTCACCGACCCAGTTAAATTCCGCTTTGCTCGAAATATTTTCAAACGGCAAAATCATCACTGTATCGGTGCCCGTCGGCGTCGTTTGCGCTCCGGCAAACGCGACTGCCGACATCGCGAAAACGATTGTGAATATAATTTTTTTCAGCATTTCTTCCCTATAAAATAAAAAATTCGCTTTGCGTTGAAAGCGAATTGGTTTAGTTGATAGATGCGAATTATCTAAAAAAAGATGGTAGTCGGTACGGGATTTGAACCCGTGTCGCCGCCGTGAAAGGGCGGTGTCCTAGACCCCTAGACGAACCGACCACATAAGTGGTTTGTGATGAAATTACTCCTACGAACTACAAGAAAATACTTTCAATTTATGCCTTCAAATAACAAACCTCCGTTCTAAAACGAATAGTAAGGATATCGCACCGTCTTTTTTATTGTCAAACCGCGTTCGGGAAATTCTTCACAAAAACCTATTTTCCAAACTTATTTTTAGTTGGAAATCTTGCCGACTTCCAACTATCAGGGTAATAATATAAAATTCTTTTGAATATCATTTGAATAACTTAATAGACGTTTGATTTTCAATTTATCAATTCCCGATAAAAATCTGTTTTTTGTTGATTTTTCGAAACGCCGGCGTTTTTCGATTTCGACGAACGATGTTTTACGCGCTTTATGAACCAAAAAGTATTTTTTTTCTTGACCGCAGTTTTCTTTGCTTTATTGACAAACTCAGCGTCGCTGGCATTTAACCAGAACGAAATCACGCCGCTTAAATTAAATATTTCCGTTTCTCAGGATTTCAAAAACGACGAGCAGCATTTTTACCAGATAACGGCAAAAGAAAATGAATTTGTCGAAATAATTTGTGAACAAAAAGGCGTTGACATCGAACTTGCGGCGTTTGCGCCGACGGGCGAAAAAATTTCCGTCACGAGCGCGCCGAGCGGACTTATCGGTCGCGAAATTCTGGCGTTCGTCACCAAAGAGGCAGGCGATTACCGGATCAAGTTAAAATCGAGCCGTCCGGGAAACATCGCCGGAAGTTACACAATTCAATTTAATGCCGAGCGTCCGGCAAGTGAAACCGATTTACAGCGAAGCGCCGCGATGAAATTGGCGGGCGCGGCGCACGAGATTTTATTCGGCGCGGAAAATCGTCTCGAAAAATCGGCGCAAGCTCTCGAAAAACTTCAAAGCGCATTCGAGCTTTTTGAAAAAATCAACGATCTGCCGGGACAGGCAACCACGCTTTTTCATCTCGGCTTTATTAACGGCAACGAATTCGGTAATAAAACAAAAGCCCTTGAATTTTATGAAAAGTCTTTGGAGATCTGGTCAACAATTGACGACTCGGCAGGAAAAGCGATCTGTTTGACCTATCTTGCCGATGAAATGCGCGACTATGATAATCCTGACAAAGATCGTTCCTTTTATGTTAACAAGAGTCTTGAATATTTTGATCAGGCGTTGCTTTTAGTCAGAAAACTCGGCAGTAAAGCGGACGAAGCGGTCGCGCTTTCGTTTTTATGCCGTTTGTATAATGACACCGGAAGCTTCCAAAAGGGTTTTGAAACTTGTCGCGAATCCTTGCGGATCACTGCCAACGCCGACCCTTTAACCGATTACCGAACATACGGCAATCTCGGCTCGCTTTATACAAATTCCGGCGATTTGGAAAATGCTCTGAAATATAATCTGATCGCGGTCGAACGAATCGCGGTCGTCAAAGATCATCTGAATCCGATTCGTTATGCTTTTGTCAAAAGCAATATCGGCGGAATACTGACGCTGCAAAAGAAATTTGCCGACGCCGAGCAGGCTCTGCAGGAAGCCCTCAATATCACCGAACAGATCAAACGACCGTTGTATTCAGGTTATATTTTGGTGCGCTTGAGCAGTATCAGCTATGAAACCGAAAAATTTCAGGAAGCGCTCGAATATGCACTGAAAGGCGTCGCCTATTACCGCGAGATCGATCCCGCGAAAAGACAATTCGGGCTCAATTCTCTCGGAAAAAGCTACTTTGCACTCGGGCAAATCGACAATGCCCGTCAATCATTTACCGAAGCCGTCGAGCTCAACCGTCAAAATAAAGACCGTTATGCCGAAGCCGAATCGCTTTACAATCTGGCGCGGCTTGAAAACCACGCCGGAAATCTCGAAACCGCCCATCAGAATATCGACCAGGCGATCAATAATTCGGAAATTATCCGCGCCCAACTGCTCGGAAAAAATCAGCGGACTTCGTATCTCGGGATTTTGAAAAAATACTACGAACTGGAGATCGAATTGCTGATCAAGCTCTCGGAAAAACATCCCGAAACAAACTTTCTCGAACAGGCGTGGCAAAAACACGAAAAAATTCGGGCGCGGGTTTTGCTGGAAAATCTTTTGGAAAGCGGTTTGAATCTGAACGAAATCGCGCCGCCGGATTTTTTTGCCGAGGAACAGATTCTGCTCGAAGCGATCGCCAACGGCGAACTCAAACGTGCCGAAGCCTTGAAAACCAAAAATCTACTTTTGCTCAAGCAAATCGAGAATGGTTTGCAGAGAAATCTTGATGAGTACCAGATTTTGCAAGAGAAAGTCCGCCGCCAAAACCCGCAGTTTTCGGCGATCAATCAACCGAAAAACTTCTCGCTTGTCGAGGCTGAAAAACTGATCGATAACGACACCGCGATTTTGGAATTCGCGCTCGGTGAAAAACAAAGCTATGTTTGGGTGATCCGCAAAAACTTTTTCAAACTCTACAAGCTTCCCGCCAAAGCCGTCATCAATCAAACCGCCCGCGAGCTTTATCTGGCGCTGACCGATCGCCAGGCGAAAAGCGATAAAGCGATTGTCGAAAAATCGAAAAATCTGAGCCGCACGATCTTACAGCCGGTTGCCGACGAGATTCAAAATATCAAACAACTGGTCATCATCGCCGACGGTTCACTGCAGTTGATTCCTTTTTCCGTGCTGCCGCTCGCGCCGGAGAGCGTTTACCAGCCGATTACGGCAAAAGCCGAGATCGTTAATGCGCCGTCATTTTCGAGCCTCGTTTTTCTCTCTGAAAACAAAGCCAATCGGCAAAAATCGCCTGATAAAATGTTGGCGATTTTTGCCGACCCGATCTTTCAGGACGACGACGAACGTTTTTCGATCAATAAAGCGACGCCGCCGAAAACGCCGAAGAGCCCGATCGATCTATCGGGAAATTTAAATCTGGCGCTTCGTGATTTCGGACTCGAACGCCTTGCGCGGCTGCCCTTTAGCGGAATCGAAGCGCGCGAGATCGAAAAATTCGCGCCCGCCCAGACGTTTCTCGCGCTCGGCACACAGGCTTCGCGCCAGAATTTTTTGCGCGGCGATTTTAATTCCTACCGGATTCTCCATTTTGCGACGCACGGTTTTTTGAATCTCCAAAATCCCGAATTGTCAGGTTTGGTGCTTTCGCTCTTTGATGAAAACCGCACCGCGCAAAACGGTTTTTTGCGCGTCATCGATCTTTATTCGCTTCGTTTGAACGCGGATCTGGTGGTTTTAAGCGCGTGTCAGACCGGGCTCGGCAAGGAATCTGACACTGAAGGAATCGTCGGGCTGACGAGCGGGTTTATGTATGCCGGCGCGTCGGGCGTCGTCTCGAGTTTATGGAAGGTCGAAGACGCGGCAACCGCCGAATTGATGAAACGCTTTTACCGCGCGATGCTCAAGGAAAACCAAACACCGGCGGCGGCTCTGCGCATCGCCCAAAATGAACTGCGCCAGATTCCGCGCTTTAGCAATCCGCGCTACTGGTCGGGTTTCACGCTCAACGGCGAATGGCGTTAGCGGCGAACGCGAAAACTATATTCGGTCACCGATTCAAATTCTTTTTGCGGATTTTGTCCTTCGAGAAAAAGAAGATATGTGCGATTTTCCAATTTTTCGGCGAAAATCGTTACGGCAAGCGACTTTAAGTTCGCGGCAGTAAAAATTTCATCGCCGTTCGGAGTTTTCAAAACGACGCGATATTTTCGATATTTGATCGCCTCTTCCGGCAATTTTAAATTCAATCTGATATTTTTGATGTGCGGCGCGATCGTAATAAATTGTTCGCCCTCGTCGCGCAAAGTTCCCGGCAAAAGCGCGAAAGTTGCAAGAGCCGGCGCGGGTTGTTCGATATTTTTGGGCGGGGCGCTCGTCTTTGCGGCGGGCGGCGTTTTTTGAATCGAATTTAAATTTTTATTAACTTCTTTGTTTTCAACGACCGGATTCGCCGGATTGCCGGGCGGGCTTTGATTTTCGGTTTCATCTTTTTTAATCGACGGATTTTCGACTTTCGGTGCTTTGGGCACGGTGGAATCCTTGACCGCGGAGATCTCGTTTTTATCAACGGTCAAAGTCAGCAAATAAAAAGCGATCGCCCCCAGGATCAATAGCAAAAACAAACCGGTAAAAGCGAGTTGAAAGGCGTATCTTTTGCCGAAAATGCTTTGCCAAAATGACTTTGCCGAAAC
>CADEFG010000326.1:1405-6232 GCA_902826505.1 uncultured Acidobacteriota bacterium | reverse complement strand
GACCAATCGACCGCCGTCGCGTAGAAATTTTTCTCAAGCGGCGGCAGCGGGCGCGGTGTTTGCTGATTCCCGGGAATTGTCAGATCAAGGATAAAAGGTCGGCGAAGGCTGCCTTCGTTTTCGGTGAAAACCAGGCGCTTTCCGTCGGGCGAAAAAACCGGGAGAACCGCTTCGTTTTTCTCGGTAAAAGTTATTTGTCGCGGATTCGAGCCGTCGGCATCAACCATCCAGATTTGATATTTGCCGGTGCGGTCTGTTTGAAAAGCCACTTGCTTTCCGTCGGGCGACCAGCGCGGGTTTCTTTCGTGAAATCGATCTTTCGTCAAACTGCGCCAATTTTTGCCGTTACGGTCAAAGACCGCTAAATCTTCCTGGACGTTATCGGGATGTCTGATCAAAAATTCTGCGCCGTTCGGCGATAACTGCGGATTGCTGATTTCGATGTTGCCGCGCGTGATCCAAGTTGCTTCGCCGACTATTTTCAGCGTTTTCGGGTCGAAAGCAAGCGACTGCAAATTGGAATTGCTTTCGTAACGCACATAACCGAGACGTTTCCCGTCGCGCGAGATGGCAAGATGGCGAGAATATTTTGAAGGCATTGAAACCGATTCCGGCTCGCCGAGCTGGTGCCCTGTCTTTTCATCCACAAGAACGCGCCAGAAATTCATATTACCGCGCCGATTGCTGGCAAAATAGAGATATTTTCCGTCGGGCGACCAGACCGGATTCCAGTCCGCGGCTGCCGCGTCCGCGGCAATTATCACCGGATCGCCGCCATCCGCCGGAACAGTGGCGATTTCGCCGGGATTGCCGGCGGCGATAAACCAGAAAGCGATCCGATGACCGTTCGGCGACCAGCTCGGCATCACGGCATCGCCGCCGGTTTCGATCTGCCGTTTCTCGCCGCTCACCGCATCGATCGTCCACAAGCGGCTGTTCGGAATGGTGTGCGACGTATGAATAGCGGAAGGACGATCGCTGACGACGATTTTTTTTCCGTCCGGCGACCACGAAGGATGAAACCCGAAGTCAGTCAGACGGCGGGCGTTTTCGCCCGTTTCCTCCATCACGTAGATTCCGCGCGGATTGCGCTCGGAGCGAAAAACGATAAATTTTCCGTCCGGCGAAAACGCGGGCATCGTGTCGTTTTCTTTTGAATCGGCGGTTAAATTTTGAAGGTTTTTGCCGCCGATTCTCTGCGAAAAAATATTGCGGTCATTATTTTCGCCGCCCTCGAAAATGACGTTTTTCCCGTCGGGCGAAAAGCTCGGATAGCCTTCTGCCGAGGGCGAATTGGTCAGCTGCGTGTTTTGCGCCGCCGTCCATTCGGTCGCTTCAGCCGCGGCGGGCTGTTCTGATTTGCCGCCGAAATACCAAATCGCGGCGCTCAAAGTAAAAAGTAAAAAGACAAACGTAAAAATAAAAAAAATCCTTTGCGCGATCGCCTCTTTGCGTCTTTGCGTGAAAGAAATTTTCCGCACCGATGTTGAATCGATCTCCCGTTTGACGCGCTTGAGATCGGCGCGCAAGTCGGCGGCGGTTTGATAGCTGATGTCCGGATCTTTTTCGAGGGCTTTGTATAAAATTCGGTCCAATTCGCCCGAAACTTCCGCATTAATCGTCGAGGCGAGCGGCGGTTCGTCCAAAAGAATCGATTGGAAGGTCGCCTGCCGCGATTCTTTTTTATACGGGTTGAATCCGGTCAACAGCTCATACAAAACGACGCCGACGCTCCACAGATCGGTGCGATGGTCAACATTATCGTCCGTCACCTGTTCGGGCGACATATAAGCGGGTGTCCCGATAATCATGCCCTTCGCCGTGCGCGCCAGATTATCGGTCGGTTTCGTTTCCGCGTCGCTCAGTTTTGCCAAACCGAAGTCGAGGATCTTCACATAACCGTCGGGGCGCAACATAATGTTTTCCGGCTTGATGTCGCGGTGGATAATGCCGCCCGAATGCGCGGCGGCGAGCGCGTCGCAAATCTGAAACATGATTTCGAGGATTTCGGCAAGCCGCAATTTTTCGCCGATCAGCTCGCGCACGGTTTTGCCTTCGACGTATTCAGTGGCGATGAAATTTACGTCTTTTTCGCTGCCGACATCATGAATCGTGACGATGTTCGGATGATTCAAAGCGGAAACGGCACGCGCTTCCATCTCGAAGCGTTTGACGCGCTCATCATTGGTCGTATATTCGACGGGCAGAATTTTAAGCGCGATCTTGCGGCTTAGCTTTTCGTCCCACGCCAGAAAAACCTCGCCCATACCGCCCGCGCCGATGCGCTGCTCGATCACGTACGAGGCGAATTTTTGCCCGATGAATTGGCGTTCCGTGACGAGCGGCTGCGTCTTCGCTAGATGGCGGGCGGCAATGCCCATCGCCGACCTTTCCATAAAATCGGAGGCGCTCGTCGCTTTGAGAAGTTTTAAGAGTTTGTTTTTAAGTTCATGGTCGCCGATCGTTTTTTCAGACAAAAACTCCTCGCGCGCGGCTTCGGGCAGATCAAGCGCGGCATCGAAGAGTTCGTCAATTTGCTTCCATCGGTCTTGATTCATTTTTGATTTTTGATTTTTGATTTTTGATCGAAAATGGCGCCCTTTTTTATTTTACTTCTGGATAGCGGCGGATTTTCTTGACGCAACCATAATCGCCACGATTTCATTTGCTTCCTGTTTGAGGGATTCGACCAATTCCGGCTTGAGCATTTCACTTTCAATGATTAGTTCCAGCCAAAATTGACTTTCATCCGCTTCTTCTTCGACAATTCCAAGTTTGGCGATAAAATCCGGTTTCGATTTTCCGCGACCCGCCGCCCGGTAGTTAGCAGCAACTGAGGTTCCGGAACGGGCAAGTTGTCCTGCGACGGTTCTGCCCGCAGCCGAGTTTGGCAAAGCGTCAATCAGTTTTAAGATTCGTAAAGCGAATTTTTTCGTTCGTTTTTTCAAATCTTCTTCATTCATAATTTTCTATTCTCAAAAAAATCAAAAATCAAAAATCAAAAATTCGAAAGTTCGCAGTAAAGCCAAGCCTTTGCTTTCTGCCATTCGCGCATCACGGTAATCGGCGCGATTTTTAGGACTTCCGCCGTTTCTTCGACCGTCAAGCCGCCGAAAAAGCGCAGCTCGACAATGCGCGCTTTGCGCTCGTCAATCTGCGCGAGCGACTGCAGCGCTTCATCGAGCGCAATCAGGTCGGCATCTTTTCCGGCGGAAATCTGCAAAGCCTCGTCAAGCAGTAAATGCTCGGCGCTGCTGCCTTCGACGCGCGGGCGCGCGCGGGCGAAATCGACCAGAATCCGCCGCATCATTCCCGCCGCGACACCGAAAAAATGCGCACGGTTTTGCCAGCGCACCGCCTTCCAGTCGATCAGCCGCAGATAGGCTTCGTTAATCAACGCGGACGTTTGCAGAACATGAGCGTCGCGCTCGCGGTTCATATAGCCGCGCGCCAGGCGGTGCAGCTCGGCGTGAACCAGCGGCACGAGCCGTTCGAGCGCGTGTTCGTCGCCGTCGCTCCAAGCCGCCAACAGCTCGGTCAAATTTTCCGTATCAGGCGAATTCATTGAAAAACAAACGTCTTTGAGAATTCAAATTTAGCATAAACCGGAAAAAATTAAAATTTTTTTTCCGGCGATGATAGTTTTCACTCCATTAGCCCGCCTTAGTTTGTCGAGGCAGCCGAAAACGGCATTGAAAAACCCTTTGCCAACGGCGGCGCAATTATTTAGAGGATAGATAAAAATGATATTAAGAAAGAAATTATACGATAAATTTTCAATCGTTCTGGCATTGGCGGCGATTTTCATCGCGCTGCCGACAATCGCCGCCGCGCAAGCAAGCAAGATCGCTTTCGATACAGACCGCGACGGCGGTTTGGACATTTATGTGATGAACGCGGACGGCTCGGATTTAACCAGATTGAATACATCTTATTGACCACTTATCAGATCGGCGGCGCGCGTGCCGCAAGTCAGCCGATGGAATCGTATTCGCTCAATTTTACGAAGATCGAATACAAAAATACACCTTGAAAATTATGAGGTAAAGCCGTTGATCAAGTCTGGCGCGGCGGGAGATCGTATTCGCTCAATTTGGGCGATCGCTGGCAGCGAAACAATTTTTTACCATCTTCCGTCGCATTTAAGGGGAGCAGCGAAAATGCTGCTCAACAACTAAAAGGAGAATGTTATGAAAAACTTATTTACAGTAGTTATTTTGGGAATTATGTTGGCGGGCGTTTCGCTCGCTCAAACTTCGTCGAGAAAAATGTCCGGCAAGGCGGATGAGATAAAGATGGCGGTGGTCGAATTCAGCACCGGGGCGAATGCCTCCGGGATGAACGCCGAGGCGAAGCGGCAACTTCAATCCGGCATCGCGTCCGCCCTTGAGAAAACCCGTAAATTCGACATCGCCGATGTCAGATGGACGCGCAATGAGTCACAGGAAAATCTTGCGGCTCTTAACAATGGCTCTTCCACGGCGGCGGCGGTCAAGCTTGGCAAACTGCTCGATGTGAGTTATGTGCTGGTCGGCACGGTAGTGGAATACACGCCAAAGGGCGCGGACGGCTTTGGGATGGTGATCCTCAAGACCCGGCTCATCGAAGTAGCCACCGGCAAGGTCAAACACGCGGACGAAACGACGCAGCGAAGCACGAGCGAGATGAGAACAACCGGCATCGCCGAAATGCACTCAAAAACCGTGATGCCCGCCATCAAGAATCTGGCGGCGACGATTGCGCAGTTGAAGTTTTGAGCGCGTCAAGAGTGTGGCAAGCCTTACTGCTTGCCACACCATTTCCAGACTGAAACTACGAGGCAAAGCA
>CADEFG010000326.1:0-1395 GCA_902826505.1 uncultured Acidobacteriota bacterium | reverse complement strand
TGATTAAGTCAGACGCAGACAAAGCGGCGGCTTTAGCCAAATTTCGGATAGTTTGATGACCAATAAAAAAATTATGAGAGTTCTAAAATCAATTTTATGTCTGCTGATGCTTGCTTCAATCGCTTCGGCGCAGAAGGAATCGGTCGTGCCGATTGCAAGCGATTATTATCTGCTCGGCGGCTCGCAAAACGGCAAATGGCTGCCGGCTGAAACGGTCGCGCCGACGCTGAAGAAGCGAACCGAAATGGTTTTCGTCAACTTAAAGGGCGTCGTCAAAGGCAGCGCGATTTTGAACAACACGGGCGAAGATTACGGCGCGTGTCCCGAAAACAAAGTGATGCGGCTCGAGCCGGAAACCGGATCGGGCTTCGCCGTCGGCGCGAACGCCAACTGGAAGCTCGTCCCGCGAGTTCCAAAACTGATCGCCGTGACGGATCAAGCTTACCGAAAAATCGCGGCGGATTTTTTGCGGACGAAAGGCATCGCCGGAACGAAAATCAACTTGCGCCAAATCGTCCAGATCGATCTCGAAGGCGACGGTCAGGCGGAAGTCCTGATCACCGGAAATTTTTATAAAAGAGGAATTATGGAGACGCAAACGCCGGGCGATTATTCGTTCGCGCTGCTCCGGAAAATCGTCAACGGACGAGTGCGGAACATTCTGATCGAAGGCGAATTTTTCACCAAGCGCGATTATTACGACCCGCCGAACACGCGCGAGATTTTAGCCGTTGCCGATCTGAACGGCGACGGGCGGATGGAAATCGTTCTCGACACGCATTATTACGAGGGCAGCTGGAAAAAGGTGTTTGAAATTAACGGGACGCAGCTGTCGAAAGTTTTGGAAGCCAGCTGCCTGGTCTGATCAGGCACAGAAAAATCAATCGGGCGGGAAATAAATTTAAACGTGAATTGCAAAGGAGAAAAAGTATGCCTGTTTATATGGAGATTGAAGGAATTAAGGGAACGGTAAAAGTGCCCAGTCGCGCGGGCGGACACAAATTCACGCTTGAACGGCATTACGACAGTTCCGGCTTGATGTCGGGCGCGATTGAAGTGTCGAGAATCGCGCTGCCGAATTCCCTGTCCGGCGCGATCGACGCGCGCTTGCCGAACGCCGTCGTCAAAGCCAGAGCAATGTTTGAAGCGCAAAGAAGTATGGTCACGTCGCTCGGCGTGGTCTTCACGATCGCGGCAAGCGGCGCGAACAAATTTCGGCACGGCAATAACCTGCGGCAAATAGCGATCGCCGTTCACGGACAAGTTTCGACGCTCAGATTTTTCATTACCGACGGCGGCAATCAGACGGGCGTCACGGTCGAGCTTGAAAACTGCCTGATAACCAGTTACTCGCTCGGCGGACACGGCGGCGGCGCGCGGGCGGGCGAACTTTTT
>CADEFG010000325.1 GCA_902826505.1 uncultured Acidobacteriota bacterium | reverse complement strand
ACTTTCCGAAGAAAAACTGAAGAAAAGCGAAGAAGAGCTCCGGCAGGCGCAAAAACTCGAATCGGTCGGCAGATTGGCGGGCGGCATTGCCCACGACTTTAACAATATGCTGACGGCGATCAATGGCTACAGCGATCTGACCTTGCGCCGTTTGGACGAAAACGACCCGCTCCGGCGAAATATCGAAGAAATCAGAAAAGCCGGCGAACGTTCGGCGGCGCTCACGCAGCAACTTTTGGCTTTTAGCCGGCGGCAGATTTTACAGGTCAAGCTGCTCGATGTAAATCAGGTGATTTCGGATTCGATCGTCATGCTGCAGCGTTTGATCGGCGAGGATATTCAGATTATTTCCCTTTTGAACCCTCAGATCAACAACGTCAAAGCCGACTCGGGACAGCTTTCGCAGATGCTCATGAATTTGATCGTCAATTCGCGCGATGCGATGCCCGAAGGCGGAACGATCACCATCAAAACCGACAATACTTATTTAAATGAGGATTTTATCAACCAGCACGCCGGTTCAAAAACCGGAAATTACGTGATGCTGGCGGTTTCCGATACCGGAATCGGGATCGACGAAGAAACCCGTCATCAAATTTTTGAACCGTTTTTTACCACCAAAGAAGTCGGTAAAGGAACCGGATTGGGACTTTCGACGATTTATGGGATCGTCAATCAATTGGGCGGTTATATTTTGGTTGAAAGCACGGTCGGCGCGGGGGCGACCTTTGAAATTTACCTGCCGGCGATCCGGGAAGACAAAAAAACGGAAGACCGCCAGATCGTTGTCAATGAAATGCAGCAGGGATTTGAAACGATACTTCTGGTCGAAGATGAAGAGATCGTCAGAAAATTGAGCCGGCAGGTTCTGGAAACTTGCGGTTATCAGGTAATTGAAGCAAAGGATGGGTTTGAAGCGCTTGAATTTTGCCGGGCAAATGCCCGAAAAATAGATTTGCTGATGACCGATGTCGTGATGCCATTGATGAGCGGTCGCGAATTAGCCGAAAAGATCGTTGAGATCGATCCGCAGATAAAGATCCTTTTTACATCCGGCTACACCGAAGACGCGATCGTTCAGCACGGTGTTCGTGAAGCGGAAATGAATTTTATCCAAAAACCTTTTACCTTTGACGATCTTGCCCGGAAAGTCCGTGGAATCTTTGATAATCCAAAAAAATAGGATAAAGCAATCCGAAAATCACCTTATCCTTGAGCAGATTTTTGTCTTTATTATTTTCTTTGCAGAAAAACCTGTGTAATGTAAAATTTGCCGCTGGCGGAGACCGAAATTCCGATTCCCGTTTCCTTCCAGCCGTTACGCAAAATATTTTTTCGGTGTCCGGCAGATTGCATCCAACCCGAAACGGCGCGTTCGACCGGATTTTCAAACCCGACATTATAAGCAATATTTTCGCCGATCATCCGCCATTTTTGCAGCCCGAGCGAATCTGCCCGGTCATCAACCTTTTTGCCGTCCATTCCCGTATGGCTGAAAAAACCAAAGGTTGCCATATTTGCCGAGTGAAGCCGGGCAACCGCCGCGACCTGTTTGTTCCAAACCAACAAATCCAAGCCGTCGGCAGCTCTTTTTTGGTTGATTTGTTCAAAGACTTGAAATTCAAGCGTCGAAAGATCATTTGATTTTCGGTCAAAGCTTTTCCGGCTCGATAAATTTTTCGCGCTGGTCATCTGACCGGCGGTGTGGGCGGGAAAAATTATGAGGGCGAGCAAATTTAAAAAAAGCCCGGAAATAAAAAAATATTTGCGCTTCATAAACTTCATTTCGGCGGTCAGACAATCTCAAAACAAATTTCGAGACTCACGACTTTGCGAAACCGGCATCACTGCCGGGTAGCCAATTTATCGTTGAAGATTCCGAGAGTTTAAAGATTACAGAAAACGAGAAAGTAAATATTTCGTGGTTTTCAGGTAAATTAATGGGTCGTTATTTCATAATAATCCTGAAAACCGTAATCAACATTCGAATTTTGTTCGGTCAACGGGTTTTCCTGAATAAGCAGACGTTCCCAAATGTTTAATGCCTTCATTTGTTCGTCCAGAATATTGGCAAGCGCATTGATCATACTAAAAGCAAGCTGCATTCCGTTATCGAGATTATTTTCAATGCGTTGATTTCCGTTATTGCCATGCTCGGAAAGTTTTTGCGACGAATTAAGATTTGCCAACAAATCGGTCGTATCTTTGATGATTCCGATAATTTGGAGTTGCCGCGAGCGCAAAATCTCGTAATATTGTTTGACACTGTCCTCTGTTTGTTTTTGATTGTTAAAGGTCATATGTTTATTCTGCGTACATCGGGCTGTAAGTATAGAAAGTTATTCCAACAAAACAAATTATTAGAAAATTGGTCAGTCAAAAATCGAATTTCTGACAAACGCCTCAACGAACCTTTTGGCACAAGAAAATTTGTTTTTTTTGGGTTTTTCTAAAGTTTATCCGCCCGGATTGGTTTAATGTGAAAATCGCTGACAGAGGGCAATTCAATATCAGCGAATTTATACTGGCAAGCCATGTGCCAGCCGGCTTAAATTAAAAATTCACCCGAAACATTGAGTCTTTTTGTTTGTGATTAAAAAAAATTGAGGGTGATTAGCTGAAAATGGGGAATTTAGCTACACCAAAATTTCCGTCGGGCGAGAGTTTTTTCCGCATTTACGGGGTTTCTATATGAGAACAAGGTTGCCAAAAGATCCGAAAATAAAAAGGCGCGAAAACGCTTGAATATTTTCGTGCCGGTAAATTTTCTTTAAGCGAAATCATAAAGGGGAATTATTTTCCCCGCGTTTCAGAATGCGTGTCAAAGTTTTCCGGTCGATATTGAGAAGTCGTGCCGCGGCTTGTTTATTGCCGTCGGTTGCTGCCAGAACCTGTGAAACATATTTTTCTTCCATTTCGGCAAGTGTCTGCCATTTTTCATTGGCGCTCGGCGTAGCATCAACCCTGAGCTCGGTCAACGCGGTTGAATCTTTTTCGAACATTTGGATTCGCAGCGGCAGATGTTCGGGATAGATCACTTCATCGCACAGCGAAACGGCGTGCAGAACGGCGTTTTCAAGTTCGCGAACGTTGCCTTGCCAGTTATATTTTTCAAATAAATTTAAAGCGGCAGTTGAAAAACTCGGCGGCGTGATATTGGAAGACTGAACCTGGCGGGAAAAATGCCGCGCCAGTTCGGAAATATCCTCAATTCGCTCGCGTAGCGGCGGCAAGTAGATCGTCACGGCATTCAGCCGATACATCAAATCCTGCCGAAACCGACCTTCTTTAACTTCATCCTCAATATTCCGGTTGGTCGCGGCGATGACGCGCACATTGACCTTGAGCGTGCGGTTCGAACCGACCCGGCGAATTTCGCCTTGTTGGAGGGCGCGCAATAATTTTACTTGAAAAAGCGGGCTGGTTTCGGTGATCTCATCAAGAAAGATCGTTCCTTCGTCGGCTTCTTCCCATAAACCCATCCGTTCGCGGTCAGCGCCCGTAAAAGAGCCGCGCGCATGTCCGAAAAGCTCGGATTCGATCAATTCGACGGGAATTGCCCCGCAATTGACCGCGACAAAAGATTTTAAAGCCCGATTACTTCGCTGGTGGATGGCTTGCGCGACAACTTCTTTGCCGGTGCCCGATTCGCCGGTGATCAAAACCGGCAGGTTGGTCGCGGCGACGCGACCGACCAATTTCAGACATTCAACAAATTTCGGACTTTTGCCGATCAGCGGAATTTCCGAGACATAGCCTTGTGACGCCGGGGCTGTTTGAAATTTGAGATGTTGCTCGCGAAGTTTGAAATGTTCACGGACGGAATTGGCGATGCTCAAAATCGCATCTATCTTGAACGGTTTAACCAGATAATCATAGGCGCCGATCGCGGTTGCGTCGAGCGCACCGGCGGCGGAACCCTGACCGGTCATCAACACAAAACGCGCTTCGGATTCCAATTCGGTGAAATGCCGTAAGACGGTATAACCGTCGCCTTCGCCGAGCATCACATCGCAAATGATCAACGCCCACTTTTGCGCATCAAGTAATCCGATTCCGGTCTCAGCGGTTTCGGCTTCGCTGACATCAAAATCGTCCGAACGCAGAATATCGGCAACCAAAGCCCGAACTTGCGGCTCATCATCGATCACCAAGGCTTTTAATGGCTGTTTCACGCCCGAAAGTATAACACGATTTTCTTTGTTTGTATAAAATATTGTGCAATTTAAATCCGTTAATTTTTTGGATTGATGGCAAAAATAAATCGGAGTTTCAGGACTTGCCGTAAAAGTTGATCGGGACAACCTTTACAAATCTGAAACTCCGAAAGCGAGATGGATTGATTATTGAAAAGAAAAGTAAATAACCAGAATAAAATGTCAAACAATTTGGGGAAAACAGAGATTTCAATAAAACAAACCAACTTCCGTTATCCCCCCCGGAAGTTGGTTTGTTTTTTTACGGTCAACTGAAAATACTACCTAATGCACAGCGACCGTATAAGTCAAAGTTGTTTAATTTACTCTGCCGGGTGCTTTCCCGGAAGAGAAACGACTTGTTATTTTTTGAAACAGCTAAAGTAAATTTTCTTGTGAAGTTGGCTTGGTGAAAAGCCCTTCCAAAATTACCTATCGGCAATACCCGTGCCAGCATTAGAAAATTTTCAAAGAAAAAGAAAATAATTTATAAACGGCTTATTTTCAATGGTTTGAGATTGAGGGAGTTTTTTGAGTAGAACTGCGAGGTTGGCTTGGTAGGAAAATTTAGGAAGTGTTGTGGCAAAAAAGATGGGCAAAACACCCCAATCAGCTAAAGTTATCAAATAAATTTTAAAAAATTAAAAAAAGGGCGGTTCGACCTTCAAAAGAAAAACTATCGTCCGTGAATCGGATAAAAATTCCGATTAATAAATGAAAAATAAAGGTTATTTGCAAATTTTAATAAAAATTAAACAAACAAGTTCTTTGATTTCAGAAAAAAAAATGCAAAATTAGACAAAGGCTTGAAATTTGCAACACTCCATTTGGATTTGAAAATAAATTTATCGATTGCCCCCGGCAAAAACTTTTAGATTTAATTTCATAAACTGTTTTTCCTAACGAATAGATTCTTTTATCAAGAAATATGATTATGAATGAAGAAGATTTTACAAATTCCAATATCCTGATTATTGACGATGAGCCATTCGTGAGAAATGTTTTATCCGATATTCTTTGCGAATCCTATCAATGTTCGACCGCCGCGTCCGCTGAAGAGGCGCTTCAAATTCTTAAAACAGAAGAGTTTAATCTTGTCATCAGTGATATCAGAATGCCCGGGATGGGCGGGATTGAAATGATCCCGAAGGTTTTGGAAGTCTCGCCCGATACGGTCGTCATGACGATCAGCGGCGAACAGAATATCGACAGTGCGATCGAAGCGATGCAAGCCGGAACCTTTGATTACATCAAAAAACCGTTTGACCTGGACACCGTTCGGATGAGCGTCGATCGCGCCTTGAAACATCATTATTTGCTGGTCGCCAAACGCCGTTATGAAACACAGCTCGAAGCATTGGTCGAGGAGCGCACGAAACAATTAAATTATCTGGCATTTTACGATTCCCTGACCGAATTGCCGAACCGGACATTATTTGAAGACCGGTTTTCGCAGGCGCTGCCGTTAGCCAAAAAAAAGGAGCAATCGCTCGGAATACTTTTTTTAACGCTCGACCGTTTCAAGAAAATTCAGGAAACGCTCGGGTACAATTTCGGCTTTTTGCTTCTGCGCGAGGTTGCCGACCGTTTAAAATGTCAAATTCCGGCGGGCGCGACGGTTGCCCGGTTTGAAAACGACGAGTTTGCGCTGCTGCTGCCGCAAATAAAAGGCACCGGGGAAATTGTCGAGATTGTCGAAAATCTCAAAGAATCGTTAAAATTGCCGATCAATCTTGATGGGCGCGAGGTTTTTATATCGGCAAGCGTCGGGATCAGTTTGTTTCCCGACGACGGAAAAGACGTCCAAACATTGCAAAAGAACGCGGCGGTCGCGCTTTCGAGGGCGCGTGAACAGGGCGAGGACGGCTACCAGTTTTTTACCGAAGAGATGAATTCAAAGGCTCTCCGGCGTTTGGAATTGGAAAATAAATTGCGGCACGCGCTCGAACGCCGTGAGTTTGAAGTTTATTATCAGGCGAAAAAGGATTTTACAACCGGCGAGATCGTCGGCATGGAAGCGCTCGTGCGTTGGAATCATCCCGAACTGGGAATC
>CADEFG010000324.1 GCA_902826505.1 uncultured Acidobacteriota bacterium | reverse complement strand
AAGTTTTTCGCGGTATTTTGTGCGTTCCGCATCGGTCAGATCGTGGTAGAGCAAGTCATAACTCCAGCCCATTCCGTAAAGCAGATGTCCTGCCGCCAAATCAACGTTCGGTTTGTTATAAGAATAACCCCAAACATCGTAACTGACCGCCGCGTCCATATATTTTTTGGCGGCGTCGAGATATTTGCGCTCGCCCGTGATCTTATAAACAAACGCGGCTTCGGCAATGCCGATCCCGACTTCGTTTTGCACGCGGCGCGCTTCGGCAGGCGGCGGCGGCGGTTCGACCGTTAAAGCGCGAACACGCGAAAGCGCGGTTTGCCAGAGTTCGGGCTCAAGTTTAGTTTTCGCTTTGAGCGCTTCGATCTCGCTTTCGGTCAGAAAAACGCGCGGATGCACGTTTTCGAGTTCCTTTTTTAAACTCGAAGTCTTTGTTTTCATCAAATTTACGAGCGGATGTTCGCCCTTGAGTTTTTCGCTCGCCTTGCGTTCGGCTTCGAGTTCTTGTTTGTCCTGCGCGAGCAGTCCGAACGGCACCGCAAAGATTATGATTAAATTGATAACTGCTAATTTTTTGAACATCTTTTAAGTTTTCCCCTTGTTCCGAAAAGTTTGTTTATAAGGTTTTCACCCGTTGATTTCTTTGCGCCTCTGCGTCTTTGCGCCTTTGCGGGAAATAATTTCTTCAAAATCCTTCAATGCCGCGAAAGATAGTTCCCGCCTTAGAAGCAGAGACGAAAAGGTAAGACTATGTTATTTAAATAAATTCCTACAATCTTACTGCATCGCTCTGATCATCAGACCGTTTATATCATCCGAAATCGTCAGAACCTGCGAATTAAATCGAGCGCCTTTCGAGCGCACCGCTAAAATATATGTTTGCCCGGCGGGAACCGCGCTGAAACTGAAATTTCCGAACGCGTTTGTTTTGACGCTGCGCGTTTCGCCCGCCTGATCGGTCAGCATCACGGTTGCGTTCGCGATTCCGGAGTTGCCGCTCAAAACCTTGCCCGCAATCGTGACGTTCGCGGCGGTCGGCACGAGCAACGTTCCGTTTGATGCAAAATTAACATCCGAAGACAGGTTTGAAACCGCCAACGAATTCGGACTGAAACTGTATTGATCTTTGGAAAGAGTTAAAGCGTAATTCCCGTTCGGCGCAATGTCGGTGATGAAAAAATAACCGTTTGAATCGGTCAAAGTCGTCGCCGAGGTGGTTCCCGTCAGATTCGATTGATTGCTCGTCAAAACGATTTTCACGCCGCCGATGCCTTGCCCGCCCGAATTTACAACCCGCCCTGAAACCGCGTAATCATTGGAATTAAGTCCGGCATCGGCAGATGTTAAGGGCAATCTTTGCGGGACAAAAGCACCATATTCGTCCGCGCCCGTATCGCGCAGAGCGTCACGCGTTTGTCCTTCGAAATCTTCGGTCAGAAAATCGTAATTATTGCCGGAAGCATCGATCGCCGGACTTCCCGCCCCGAGTTTTTTTACTCCGTTTTCGGTTACAAGTAACGGATCGATGTTTCTGATTTCCGCGTCGGTCGCTGTCATTCCGACCGTCGCCGTGCCGCTCGGGAAAGCGATATTGCCCGAAAAAAAGGACGTGATCGGCGTGGTAAAAACTCTAAACAATGGATTCGTCGTGCCGACGACGATGTTGTTGGCAAACGTAATATCGCGCGGCGCGAGCGTGTAGCTGCCGCCGATCTCGATGTTGCTGAAATTTCCGACGAGCGTATTGTTGGCGATCAAAATCCGCTGCGGGCGATAATGTTTCGATTGATCCGCGCCCGGAAGCTCGGCGCCGTCGGCATCGCCGTTGGTGATCGAGATCGTGCTGTAATTTCCCGTCGCGTCCGTCGCGGTCAGACCTTCGAAATAATTATTGAAAATCTTGTGATCGTTGCCGTAAGCGCGGATTCCGCCTGTTTCGGCAACGCCTTCGCCAAGGAAAAAGTTTCCGTACATCAAACTGCGGTTTCCCTGCCGCGCCGTCAGTGCGCCTTTCGAACGGCGAAAAGTGTTGTAACGGACAAGATTGTCGTTCGTTTTGATCGAAACGATTTCAGGGTCGCCGTCGCATTGTTCGAACAGATTATATTCGAGCGTCGTGAAGCCGCTCGATTGCGAAATGCTACTGTCACCGAGCCGGATCGCCTCTTTTTCGTTTTCGGCACGCGGTCCGAGATTGAAAAAATAATTGTGGTCGATCAGGTCGTATTGCGAAACCTGACCGTTATCGCCGACCAGAACGATAAAGTTTCCGAGCGTGAATTTGTTTTTGAAATCGTTGTGGTCGATGCGGTTATGATTGCTCTCGCCCGTCCCGACGGAAATCCAATCAAGATCGGTCAAGCCGGTTTCGTTGAATTCGAACGAGTTATGCGTCAAACGATTATGTTCCGTGCCGCGCAGTTTGATATTCGTCGAAAGCGTAAATCTGAAATCTTTAAATGTCAGATAATCCGTTTTATCGAGTTCGAGCTGTCCGCTGCTAAAAACCGCACCGAGCGGATTTTGCGCCCGGACGACGATCGAATTCTCGGGCGTTCCGTATTTGCGGCGAACCTTGAACGCCGTATAATTGCCGTCCGCCAAGATGATCTCATCGCCCGCGACCGCCGCGCCGAGCGCCGCCGCGAGCTGCGTTTGATTCGTTACATTCACAACTTGTCCCGCTCGCGGATTGACGATCACGACACCGGAGTTCGTGCTTTCGCCCGCCGCATTGACGGCTGAAACGCGGTAATAATACGTCGTGCCGTTGGTCAAACCGGTGTCGGTAAATTCGGTCGATACGCTTGTTCCGACCGTCGTGTAAGTTCCGCTGCTCGCCAGACTGCGCTTGACATTATAACTTGCTGCGCCCGCCGATGCGTTCCAATAAATTCGCGCTTCGCCGTTTCCCGAAGCGGAAAGCAGCGAACCCGGAATTCCCGGAATCGCCAAAACTGCGGTCGCGCTTCCTTGATTGGAGTTTGCGCTTTCGCCCGCCGCGTTGCTTGCCGTGACGACGTAATAATACGGTGTATTGTTTGCAACCGTCGTGTCCGCGAAAGTTAATGCCGTGATATTTGACGCGACGATTTGATACGGACCACCGTCAACCGGGCTTCTCTTAACGGTATATGTCGCCGCGCCGCCCGCAGCCGTCCACGCCAGATTGATCTGCGAGCTTCCGCCGGTTGCCGTCAAATTCGCCGGCGCGGGCGGCGGAGTCGAAGAATCGGTCACCGCGAGATCGTCGTAAAACGTATCGCCCGTGTTGTAAAATCCGATCTTTCCCGCCGCATAATCGGCGTCGGTCACCTGCACGCGGAGCACGTCGTCAACGTAGCCTTTGATCGTGCTGCCGTCAACTTCGAGCGCGAGTTTATAATAAACGCCAGCCGAAATCGGGATCGAAACCGTTTGCAAAACATTGTTTCCAGCGGCGGTGCGTTTATTGAGTTCGATGACCTTTGTGCCGCCCGTCGAAGTGCTTCGCAAATACAGCGAATAATAACTGCTCGTGTTTGTAAAACGCGCGATGATGCCATGCCGGAAACCGAGCGCCGAAGCTTTGACGCGTGCCGTCACGGTGTAATTCGTCCACGCACTGTCGCCGTTTGAAATGATGCAGGTCGTCGCGGCAGTCTGCCGCGCAACCTGTGAACCGTCCGCCATGATCGCCCAAACTGCCGTGCTGCTGTTGTGATTGACCCAGGTTCCCGCCGGAAACGGCGACGATGTTTGATAAGATTCGAAATCGTCCGTGAGCAACGTCGCCAGCGATGCGGTCAAAATCTTCGCCGATTTCGGCTTTTGCGCCGAGCCGACGACGACAAACCCGAAAATCTGAGACAAAAAAGCCGCCAGTATTAAAAACCCGAAAGTTGATTTTTTCATTTTATGTTCCCTTATTCGTTTCGTTGTTTACTTCAGATATTTCGCCAGAAAATTCACCATATCGCCGGTCACGTTTTGGCGATCATCCTTGTGGCGCAGCCTGCATTCGACCTTCAGTTTGTCCATTTGTTCCTTTAAAACCTTGCCGAAACCCGGATGATGAATCGCTTCGCTCGTCGTTGATTTGTCGGTCAAAGATTTATCGGGAATACTGTAAAACGCCCAGACCGGCGGATCGTCTCTGGTCAGAAAGGTGAGCGGCGAAATCTCTTTGTAAAGCTGTAAAGCTTTGGCGGAAGTCATTTCCTCTTTTTTCAAACCGAACATTTTGCCGTTTGAATAACTGTTGTATTGCGTGGCGAGAACGCCGACATATTTCTCGACCAGCGCGGGCACGAGCGTTGTCTGCGCCGACGAAACCGCCATCACCTTGAGCCGCGTTGACTGGCGCAAAACCGGATCGGCGTTTTTCGGATCGGCGAGATCGTCGTGAAACCCGAGCCAGAGCGAAATCATGCCGCCTGCCGAACCGCCCGTCGCGCCGACGAGCTGCGGATTGATATTGAATTCCTTCGCGTGATAACGCGCGTATTGAATCGCCCGCGCACAATCCATAAAATGCTGCGGAAAAACGGCTTCGCCAGTCAGACGATAGTTGATTGCCATCACCGCAAATCCGGCTTCGAGCATTTTTTCGAGCTGTAAAGGCGAAAGTTTTTCCTTGCTTCCCGAAGCCAGTCCGCCGCCGTGAATAAAAACGACGAGCGGCGTCGGTTTCTTTGATTTCGGCTTCCAGAGATCGAACGTGTTCGCCGCGAATTCGCCGTATTTGCCGTCGGCAATGTCGGGTTTCGGCTTGACGATCTCCGCTTTTTTCGCATCGGTTTTCGCATCCGTTTCATCCTGCGCGAAACCAGCGCAAAGCATTGTAAAAATCAAAAATAAAACTGCGATAATTTTTTTCAACATAAAGACCTTTGATTTTTTCTTGCAAAAATCAGTATAGCGAGCACGTTGCTCAACTAAATATTTGAATCACAAACAGACTCGCTACCGCTCGCCATACTGATTTTGCACATTATTTTCCTTTATTCCGCTTTGCCTTCTTTCAAGAATTTCACGAGCCATTCGTTGATCCGCGCGGTTTGTTCGTCGGAATTGGCGTGCCCCATCTCAAGTCCGAGCAGCAGAGTTTTCGGCGCTCGTATTGTGTTGTAAGCCGCGTAAGAAGAAGTCGGCGGGACAACCTCGTCGTTAAATCCCCACGAATAGAGCCCCGGAACTTTGAGTCGCCGCGCAAAATTGACGGTGTCGTAATACGAAGCGGTTTCGAGTTTTTCCTTCGTCCGGTTTGCTGCGTCCTTAAAAGCATGATGCCAGCCGCCCGCGCGTCCCGCCGTGTAACCAGTCATATCCGAAAGCGCCGGGTATGATGCCGACAAAACCTTGACGCGCGAATCGAGCGCCGCCGTCATAATTGCCAAACCGCCGCCCTGACTGCCGCCTAGAACTGCGAGATTTTTCCCGTCAAACTGCGGCAGAGAGGTCAAAAAATCGTTCGCCCGCAAACAACCCAAATAAACGCGGCGGTAATAATATTCGTCGCGATTATCGAGATTGTAGAGCATATACCGATTGAGCGCGCCCGCGCGCAGCTCGTCATAAACCTGCAGCGGAAGATTGACCGGAATCCCGTGAATCCCGATCTCTAAAGTAATAATTCCGCGTTCGGCAAGCGCGATTTGTCCCGTATAGGGTCGCACGCCCGCCCCCGGAACGCGCAGCAGCGCGGGAAATTTTTGGTTCGGAGCGGTTGTTTTGGGAATCGCTAAGATTCCGTAAATCCGGCTGACCTTACTGATTCCGGTGCCGACGTTTTGAAAACTGACGTGAAAAACATCTGTCTTCGAGGTCGAAAGATTCGGCATCGATTCCAGTTTCGGTTCCAACGGAATTTTTGCGAGCGCCGCTTTTCCGTCGTCCCAAAACCGGTCGAAATCTTTCGGTTCCGCGACGATCGGTTTGATCAGATCGGGACGAAATCCGGCGGTTGCCAAGCCGCGATACGTTTTGCCGCCCGTTTCGACGCTTGCTACGCAGCGCAAAAAACCCGGCTCTTTCATCGTTCCACCTTCGATCGTCAAAGATGCGGCAGTCGTCATCACGCTTTTTTCGATGCTTGGCGGCATTGCTTCCGCGCCGCACGAATATTTGAGCGGCAATCCGGCGATCTGGTTATTATTGAGCGTCACGGAAATCGTAAATTTCGGCGTTTGACCCGGTTCGTAAACCCAATTCGAATGATCGAGCGATACGCGGACCTGATAGGTTCCGAGATTCTCATCCTGCGCCTGCGCCGCCCGAAAACAAACTGCCAATATAAAA
>CADEFG010000323.1 GCA_902826505.1 uncultured Acidobacteriota bacterium | reverse complement strand
GTCGAGCCTAATTTTTCCAGTTTGATCTCGACATATTGCGGATTGGCGGCGATCTTTTCGATATTGAACGGCGTCGTCCCGCCTTTGGTCGAAACTTTTCCGTAGGCGCTGATCACGCGTTCCTTGTTGCCGAATTCGGTGATCACGGCGCTTCCGTCTTTGTAGTAAATATCCACATAACGTCCGCGATCGTTGATTCCGCTGAAAATCCGTTCAGGCTTATTCATAATTTCCGCCTGAACTTCTTTGCCGACGCCGTGTTTCGATCTCGAATGTCCGGGCGGTTTTCCGGGCGCGACGGGCTGGGCGCCTTTGATCTCCGTGGGTTTTATCTGGCGGCGATAATTTTCGATCAAACGCTGGGTTTCTTTGAGAAGCTCGTCGTCGTCGCCGACGCGCGTTGTCCGCGCCGCGTAATTCGTTTTGACGGCGTTTGAATTTGAGATTTCGGTCGCGCCGAATTTTTGCAAAAGCTGCATTCTCCGCAGTTGACCGCTGAAAAGATCAAGCTTCTCGGCGGAAGTGTTTTCCGTGCCGGACAGCGGTTCTTCCGGTAAAGTTTCGGACGTTTGCTTGAGATCGCTTGCCGGTTCGGAAAATAAAATATCCCTGAATGAGTTGATTTTTATCGTCATAAACTACCCTCGCTGATTTTTGAAAAATGACGTCAGCTATCTAAATTCGCTTTCGGTAATGTTTTCATATTCGTCGAATTCGTCGATTTCCCAGCCGCCCGAAAACCAGTTTCCGTTTCCCGCCGCGTCTTTCCGGTATTCCAGATAAATAAATGACCGGTCGGTTTGTCCGGCGGTCAGGCGCTGATGATCTCCGAATAAATATAAGTTCGCGCTCGTGTGCGGCACGAATCGGTCGCCGATCGGTTCCATGCCGAGAACGCCGACAAAAGTGATTTTAAAAGCGCCGGTCGGACGGATCGCGCCGCGAAACGATCTGGAAAAAGCATCTTCGTCCACATAGTCTTCGCCGATCTTTTCAAGCGGCTGCTCGAGATAAGCGCCGAGCCGCCCGAATAAATAATCGATTATTTCAACAAACTCGTTTTTTTCGAGCGGATTCGGTCTGGTAATTTTCCAAAGTCTTTCTTCGAGCGTGCGATTTACATCCATAAAATCTTTCCCGCAAAATAGTTATCGTCAATTTTGCAAAGCAGTTTCCCGTTGTTTCGAAACTTTAAAGTTATTTATATCAGCGATAAAAGCTGTTCCAAACCGCTTTTGACGCCCGCGCCGAGATGCACGCGCAGGGCGCGGCGTTTGTGATCGAGCAAAACCTGAAAATCGCCGCGCGCCTGTGCCGCTTTGACGACGCCGAACGTGTATTTTTGACCGGGCACGTCGAAATCTTCCGCGTCGTCCGCAGTGATTTGCAGAAAAACGCCGTTGTTCGCGCCGCCTTTGTAAGCTTGCCCGGTCGAGTGCAGAAAACGCGGACCGAAACCCAGGCAAGTCGCCGTCAGTTCCTGCAGCAAAACCTTTTCACGAATTTTTTGCAGAAGTTTTTCGTGTTCGGCGTTCATTTCGATATAGGCGAGGAGCGCGAAATAATCGTTTTCCTGTAGATGAACGATGTGCGACGCGAGATATTTTTGCAGCGATTTTTCGCCGTCAACGCGTTTTTCCAAATTTTTCGCGTATTCTTCGCTCGTAAAAAGCTTGATGCCGTTCGCTTCAAAAAACGGCGACTCGGCAGGCAATTCGCCCGTCTGTTCGTATTCTTCGGTGATCTTTTTGGCTTCGATCTTTGCCGCTTCGACATCGGGTTGGTTAAACGGATTGATCCGCATGATCGCGCCGGCGACGGCGGTCGCAAATTCCCAGCGAAAAAATTCCTGTCCGAGATTTTCTTTCGCGGCAAGCTCGATCTTGACGACCGGACGACCGTTCGAAGCGAGCGCATCGATTTTTTCGCTCAAACCGTTTTCGTTTGAATCTTTCAGTTTCAAATAAACAAACGTCCGGTCGTCGCTGTAATCATCAACCGATAAAAGCGGTTCGCGGTCAACCGGAATGATCGAAATGTCCTGTTTGCCCGTGCTTTCGGCGATCAATTGTTCGAGCCACGCGCCCAGATCGTAAATTTCGGGCGATGTCAAGATCGTCAGTTTGTCGATTTTATGGGTCTGGCAAACGCCTAAGATCGTTCCCAGCAGTGCGCCCGCGTTTTCTTGCGGATTTTCGATCCGGCACGCCGCGACCATTTCTGCGGCGCGGTTTAGGAAATCTTCCGTCTCCAAACCCATCGCCGCGCCCGCCGCGATTCCGAAGGGCGAAAGCGCGGAAAATCTGCCGCCGATCTCCGGGTTGCCGAAAAAGATCTTGCGAAAACCGTCCGACTCGGCGGTACCGTGCATTTTCGAATGCGGGTCGGTGATCGCGACGAATTGTTTGCCTGCCTGTTCTTTGCCGACGGTCTGCGATAATTTTTCAAAGAAATATTGTTTGAAACAATTCGGTTCAAGCGTCGAACCGGATTTGCTGGCGACGATAAAAAGCGTCTTTTCGAGATTCAATTTCTCTTCGAGCGTTTTGATCTGCGCCGGAACGGTCGAATCGAGAACGTGAAAATTCGGCGCGCCGAAGGTGATCGAGAGAACTTCGGGACAGAGACTCGATCCGCCCATGCCCATCAGCAGAACGTCCGTGAAACCGGCGCTTTTCAGATCGGCGGCGAAATCCTTGTATTCCTGGATTTTCCCGAGCTCGGCTTCGACCGACGCGAGCCAGCCGAGCCATTTTGCTTCGTCCGCGTTGGTCCAAACGCTCGCGTCTTTTTTCCAGATGCGGCTGATTTTATCTTCGCTTTGCCATTCTTCAAACGTTGAGCGAACGGCGGTTTCCAGTTTTTCGGGCAATGAATAAGTTAAAGAATTTAGCATAAAAATAATTTACCACAGCGCGGGAAAAAATAATTGTCTCACGAAGATTTTGTAATTCAAGCGGCAAAATTTCGTTGCTCTTGGCGACTTGGCGTCTTTGCGGGAGAAAAAAAATATTTCCCGCAAAGACGCCAAGTCGCCAAGAAAAAATTTTTATGTCTCAAAAAATTACAAAGCAATTTTCGGATAGATTTAAGATTCGGCATCAAATAAAATTACAAATATGGAAACGGAAATCTACTGGCAAGCGATTCAAAATAACGATGCGCGATTTAACGGCGCGTTTGTTTACGGCGTGAGCTCGACCGGCATTTACTGTAAACCGTCGTGCGCGTCAAAACTTCCGAAACGCGAAAACGTGCAGTTTTTTGACGATTTCAGCAAAGCCGAACAAAAAGGTTTTCGCGCTTGTTTGCGCTGCCAGCCGCAAAGCGCGAAAGGCAATCCGCAAATGGAAACCGTTCTGCGGGCGGCGGAATTGCTCGGCGCGGAAGAACAAATTTCGCTCGAAGAGCTGAGCGGTGAGTTAAAGGTCAGCGCGACGCATTTGCAGAAAACTTTCAAGGCAATCATCGGCGTTTCGCCGAAAAAATTCGCTGAAATAAAGCGGCTCGAAAAGTTTAAGGGCGAGCTCAAAAAGGGCACGGACGTGACCGGCGCGATCTATGAGTCGGGTTTCGGTTCGTCAAGCCGGCTTTACGAAAATGTCTCGGAAAAGCTCGGAATGACACCGAAAACTTACGCTAAAAAGGGTAAAAATATGAAGATCAATTACACGATCACCGATTGCGAGCTGGGAAAATTACTCGTTGCGCGAACCTCGAAAGGCGTTTGTGCCGTGATGTTCGGCGACGACGAAAAAACACTCAGGGAAAATCTCTCGAAGGAATATTCAAAAGCGGAGATTGCGGAAAACAACGCGAATCTCAAAGATTATATCGAAGCGATCCTGGCAAATCTCAAAGGCACGAACAAAACGCTCGATCTGCCGACGGATTTGCAGGCGACGGCTTTTCAGATGCGTGTTTGGGACGCGCTCCGAAAAATTCCTTACGGCGAAACGGTTTCTTACCAGACGGTCGCCGAAAGGCTCGGCAATAAAAATGCGGTGCGCGCGGTCGCGACGGCTTGCGCGTCGAACCGCGTCGCGCTCGTTATTCCGTGTCACCGCGTCGTCCGCGGCAGCGGCGAGCTGAGCGGTTATCGCTGGGGCGTCGAGCGCAAAAAAGCGATTTTGGAAAAAGAAAAACAATAATCTGTCTGCCCGCGAAAGAGCGCGAATGAAAAAGATTTTTCTTTGATGATTCTTTGGCGGGCAAAAATCTGATAAAAATCAGGAGAAAATTTATGAATTACAAAGTCGTTCCGCTTTCGTCGGAGATTGCCCGGAGTGTGCGCGCAGAAATGATTTCGCCGCAGTATCGGCACCCGGCTTCGGTCGCCGTCGCGACGGGTTACGGTCCGTGTCGCCAATGTTTAAGAAAACTGATCGTCGGCGAAGATGAGCGAATTCTTTTTACCTACAACGCGTTTGCGGGGCTTTCGAACTTGCCGAATCCGAGCCCGGTTTTTATCCATAAAAGCGAATGCCGTCCATTTGACGGGAACGGTTTTCCGCCCGAATTGATCGATCTGCCGCTGCTTTTCGAGGGTTTCGCCGCAGAAAGCGAGCTCGTCAAAAGAGAACCGATGAGCAGGGAAAACTTCGAAGATCAAATCGCGGAGATTTTTGGTTTAAGCGGGGTGAATTATATCAATATCCGCAACGCCGAAGCCGGTTGTTTCGTCGCCCGGATCGAGCGAAATTAAAACGACCGCGCGTCAAAATCGTTTATTCTCTCAAACCGGCGGATGAAATTACCGCCGGTTTTTTGCGTTCGTCCTTAAATTTTTCCTGCCAAATATAAGAAACTGCGGAATTTAAAAAACTTGAAATTTGCACCGAAAAGATATAGGATGATTGACGTTCACGCTTGGCTTAAGTTCGATAAAGGAGGCTTCAACCAATGAAGAAACATTCCCGGTTTCTTTTGCTCTCGGTTTCTTTTATAGGCAAATTTCGCATTTTTGCGGCTCGCGGCAAGTCGTTTCTGTTAAAAGATCACCGGCGGCATAAGTCAAAATCTATCTGAAACGGTTCGTTTCCAGACCATTTTATAATCCTTTTCGATAATTGTTTGATTCTAAAAACGGCAAAACTGCCCGTTGTTTCCAAATATTTCTTACTCTAAATCCGAGGTGCTCAAAATATGGAAAACCATTCATCCGGCGAAATGACCAAAATGACGGATTGGTATGATCCGCTCCAGCTTTTAGACACGGCAAAAAAGACGGCGATCTCGACGATCATCGGCGAAAATGCCGACCCGCGTTTGATCACGGCGGCAACCGACCGAACTTTTTTTGACTACACGCACGAACTAACGAGCGACGGCTACGATTTCAAGGCTTCCGGAACGGAACGGAAAGAAATTTGGATCGATTACGTTTCGGATGTCGGCGACGGTTGGAATCCGACCTATTCGATCGCCTACAGTCTCGCGCGGCAGAGCATCGACGTTTCGGGCAAACCGCTCAAACGCGGCGAAATTCTGATTTTCGGCGGCGACGGCGTCTATCCGACGGCGAACGTCGAAGAATACGAAAAACGTCTCATCAAACCGTATCGAACGGCGTTTGAAACCGTCGGCAAAATCAGCGACGGCGCCGAAGAACTGGAAAAACAGCCGCACGTTTACGCCTTGCCGGGAAATCACGATTGGTATGACAGTCTGGTTTCGTTTCAGAAATTATTTTTCACGCATATCTTTAATAAAAGACTCTTTGCCGATCACTGGCGAACGCGCCAGAAACGCAGTTATTTCGCGCTCAAACTTCCGCAAAAATGGTGGCTGCTGGGAATTGACCTCCAGCTTCAGCACAGCATCGACGTGCCGCAGTTAAAATATTTCGAGCGGATCGTCGAACAAATGGAAGCCGGCGACAAGGTCATCGTCTGCGTGCCCGAGCCTTTTTGGGGCAAGGCTTTGAAATATAAAGGTTTGACCGATAAATTCGAGAAAAAGGAAAAAAGCATCGAAAAGCTCGAAAAGATCTTGGAAGAACATCAGGTTGAAGTCCGGCTTTATCTCGCGGGCGATCTGCATCATTACCGGAGATTTGCGACCGAAGACGGGCAGTTTCAAAAAATAACGGCGGGCGGCGGCGGCGCGTTTTTGCATCCGACGCACGATTTCGATTTCACGGGCAAGGTCGTCAAAAGCAAAACGACCGAAGTGCGCGAGTTTTTCTGGCGAAAAAATTTCCCCGAATTTGAAGACTCGAAAAGTCTCGATTGGAAAAATCTCTACGGATTTATCCCTAACAATAAAACCTTCGGCGTTTT
>CADEFG010000322.1 GCA_902826505.1 uncultured Acidobacteriota bacterium | reverse complement strand
AACATGCATTATTTCCTTGAGTTTTTCGGCGGGAATCACGGCTTCGGCGATCACTTTTTTGCCGCGCGTGTTCAAAGTATTGACCCACGAAGTTTTTTTGTCGGTCGCCAGACTTCCTTCAAGCTGATAGCGTTCGATTCCTTCATAAACCGAAACGATCCAATCGCACGCCGCTTTCGTCGCTTTGCCGACCATATTTTGCCCCGCCGCGTCACCGGTCGTGTAATTAAACCGCAGATAAAGAAATCGTGCGGCGGGAAATTGCTGAATGTCGCGCAAGCGTCCGACGCTCGTCGTCGCGTCGGCTTTCGCTTTGATCGCGGCGAAATTTTCTTTTAACCAAAGCGAAAACTTTTGGGCTTCGCGGGCTGATTTAAAAACAAACGCGGGCGCGCGCTGCATCGCGTCGTCAACGACCGTCGCCGTCACGCCGCCCGATTCGCGCAAAAGTTTCATACCGCGATTATACGAAGCGACGAGCGTGCCTTCGGTCGTCGCGAGCGGCACGAAAAATTCGCCTTTCGCAAATTCGCCGTTGACGAGAAGCGGTCCCGCCAAGCCGATCGGAACCTGCGCCGCACCGATAAAATTTTCGATATTACCGGGTAAAACCATTGGGTCGAACGAAAAACCGCCGACATGCGTTAATTCGGCGTTGGTTTGCGTTTTGGCGAAATCGCGTCTTTCGGCGGCGGCTTCGCAGGTGTAATCGTTTTCTCTGTTTCGCGGAATTTTTGCGCTCATTGTTTTAATATTCTGCTCTTTTTAAATCTTCGCTCAAACGTTTGCCGTCCGCATAAATAAAATCGTTGATCAGCCAGCCGCCTTTGCTTTTGATCAGTTCGACTTTATAGGTTTCGATAAAATCGCCGCCGCAAACCTTTTGATTGTAAAACTTAACTTCGACGACGGCGATGCCTTTGCGAATCGTTTCCGAGCCGAGCCGGTAATTATGTTTGTAGAATTTGCCCATCTTGTAGCATTCGTCCGGCGGAATAAACGGAAAACCGTCGCCGAAATGAGGTTTGTCGGTCGGATTTTTTTTCAAAAATTCCCTTTCGCGTTTTAGTTCATTCTGAAAAAGCTTGGTCAAACCGGCAGAAAACCATTTTTTGTACAAATTAACATCGCCCGAATTAAATGCGTCCGAACGCGCACGATAAAATTTGTAAAACGAATCAACCTGTGCCGACACGCTTTGTTTTTGCGCAAAAACATTGGTGAGCGGCAAGAGCAAAATGATCGAAAGAACAATGATTTTTGTTTTCATATTTGTTTCTCAGTTTTCGAATTTTCGCGCATCCAGTTTTGGATTTTTTCGACATCTTTTTTGACCGTCCGCGAGGCGGCGAAAAGAACGAGCATCAAAGCCGTGCTTAAAACCGGCACGAGATACATTGCCGAACGAAGCCCCGCGCCGCGAAAAGGCTCCAAGGTTTTGGCGGTAAATTCCGTCACGCCCGCGGCAATCGCGGCTTGCTGCGTAAAATAATCCGAAATCAATCCGACGATATACGGTCCTAGGGAAGCGCCCAAAGGATACATCGCGAGAAAATAGATCGCCATCGCCGTGCCGCGCATCGCCGGTTCGGTGACGTCGGAAATCGTCGAATAAACGATCGCATAATAAAAATACATCAGCGCACAGCTCGTTCCGATCAGCGCCGAAAACGCGATGTATTCGCCGCCCGCGATGCCGATCGAGAAAAAGAAAAACGGGATCGAAAGCAGAATCGCGAGCGTGGCAATAAGCAAACCGCCGTCGGGACGCCGTCGTTTCGCCCAATCACCGATCAACCCGCCGAGCAGCAGTCCGGGCGCGCCGAGCAGACCATAAACGATCATCGCGACATAATTTGCCTGCGCGATGTCGAGATTGTGATGACGCATCAGATACGGCGTGATAAATCCGCCGAGCGCGTACATATTAAAATTATGAAGCGCGCCCGACAATATCAGCCAGACCATCGTCGGCGACGACAAAATCAATTTAAACGCCGAACCCGCGCGCGTTCGTGTTCCGACATCAACCTTTTCAACCGCGCCGCGCACCGGTTCTTTGATAAAAAGCACCGCGAGAACGCATAAAAGCCCTGGAAGTCCGGCAACCAGAAACGCCGTCCGCCAGCCGTAGTTTTTTGCGACCGCGCCGCTCACGGCAAAACTCAGCGCCAGACCGACCGGCAGACCGAGCATAAAAACCGACAACGCTTTGGCGCGTTTTTCCGCCGAAAAATAATCGCCGATGACCGAAGCCGCCGCCGGCGCGCACGAGGCTTCGCCGACGCCGACGCCAAGCCGCAAGGCGAAAATCTGCCAGAAATTCTGCGCGACGCCCGAAGCGGCGGTCATCAAACTCCAGAAAAAAACACCGACCGCTAAGATCTTTTTGCGGCTGTATTTGTCCGCCAATTTCCCCAAAGGCAAGCCGACAAAAGCGTAAATCAGTGTAAACGCGGTATTTAATGCGCCGAGTGCGGAATCGCTCAAACCGAATTCCTTGCGAATCGGTTCGCCGACCGCGCCGATAATTTGACGGTCGAAAAAATTCAGCGCGTTGATCAAAAACAAAACACCGAGCGCGTAATATGCGGCTTGTTTGTTATTCATAGAATTTAGCGTAAATCGTAAATCGTGAATCGCGAATCGTTAAAGAAAAGTCTTGATTGACCAATTACGACCTAAAATTCACGATTTACGATTTACGATTCACGATTTACGTCTTTATGCCTTCGCGTTTTGAGAGTTTTGATTATAAACCGCTTTGCGTTTCTGCATAAATGCCGTGATGCCTTCGATAAAATCGGCGGAATGAAAACATTCGTCCTGATTAACGGCTTCAAATTCGAGCGCTTCGGCGAGCGCCGAATGCAGATTTTGATTCAAGCCCGCTTTGATCTTTTCGAGCGCGATCCGCGGCGCTTCGATAAACTTGTTTGCCAATTTTTCGACCGTTTCGTCGAGTTCGGCAAACGGCACGACCTGGTTGACGATGCCGAGCCGTTCGGCTTCACGAGCATTGAAAATATCGCCGAGCGCGATCAGCTCGAACGCTTTTTGATAACCGACGAGCGCGGGCAAAAAGAATGTTCCGCCGCCGTCAGGAATCAGACCGATCTTGACGAAAATCTGACTAAAAAGCGCGTCTTCCGAAGCGACGATCAGATCCGCCGCGAGCGCGAAATTGCAGCCGATCCCGACCGCGTGACCGTGAACGCGGGCGATCACCGGAACGGGCAACGCGCGCATCGCCAAAATCGTCGGATTAACGATGTCGCGCAAATACGCGGTGACGTCGTATTCACTGATTTCCTGCGCAGATCGTGCCGCCAAATCCGCACCTGCGCAGAAAGCGTTTCCCGCGCCCGTCAAAATCACCACGCGCGTTCCGTCCGCCGCCGATTCGCGCACCGTGTCAAACAACATCTCCGTCATTTCCGCATCAACCGAATTTCGTTTCTCCGGCTGATTAAAAGTAATCCGCTTGATGCCATTATCCAAAGTTACGATAAGTTTTTCGTTGTTCATAATTGCTGATTTCAGTGATTTAATACTTTTTCAAAATCCGTCTGGATGACTTGAAAGCCAATCTTTATATTTCGATTTAAATTCGTTTCGTTCGTCAGAGTTTTTCAAAATTAAATCTATTCCGCCATCATACGGCGCAAATATTCTTTGTTTTTGGAAATTTACTACAAAGAAATTAACTATTTTCCAATCGGCAACGCAAAGTAAAACTTCGTCTAAATCTTGATTCTTAAATTTGTAAGGCGCAAAGAACAAAGACAAATAAACAGGCTCATCATCAGGTTCAACGAAATCTCTTGAATCAAAATCCGCTTTTAATAATCGGATAAACTTTTGAAAGTTAAAATTCCCTAAAGCTGAACACTGTTTTAAATCCTCTTCTATAGGCGAATCCGAGTAATTTCCACTTATCAAAAAACAATCTGAATCATTTCCGATTACATCAAGTAAAAGTATATTTTGTCGTTCTAAAAGTATGGCAGTTTCAGAATCATTTTCTGCATAGCGTTTTGATTCAGGCAAGCTGTGAATACGAAACCAGCGATCAGTCAATTGATGTTTAAAAAGATAGGAAACAGGCGGACAATCGCCGAAATTATCTTTCCAAAGATTTTGTATTTTTTCTGCTTCCAAATCCATTAATTTTCTAAACTTTCGTGTCAAAAACCTTACCGAAATAATCCGCAATCTCGCTCGTTAATTGTTCACGTTTTCGTTCTTCAATTCCGGCGAGTTCTTTTGCCAATGTTTTCTTAAATTCGATCTGCATTTGCCTTGCGATTTGAATTCTTTGCGCTTGCGGCGAACCCGCGCCGTGCATTGATTCAGTTAAGTATCCGACGGCGTTTCTGCCGAGAGTCATATTTTCGATGAGGCGCAAAATCCGCATCCGGTTTTCGGTCGAAACGTCGGCGCGTCCTTTTAAGTATTTTTCCAGTAGATGCCCGATTTCTTCGCTCCGAAAATCTTTTTCCGACGGCATCGTGACCATCAAACCACCCGCCAGATCCTGCGCGAGCCGTCCGATCTCGTATGGCATTTTCGTGACGTGATGTTTGCAGACGTTGGCGATCATATCGTCGTTCAGATACGCGCCCGATTTTGTCGGTTTCGATTGATAGCTCGACGCGATTCCGGTCGCGTAGATCGTTTCGTTAAGATGCGTCATTTCGACGAGCTTGTCCTTGATGTGCGAGACTTTTTCCACGCCGTTATATTCCGCGATCTGCGCCGCCGCGCCGATCAAAACGTCGCCGACGCCCGATTTGCAAACATAACTCCGGCGATGATAGCAGGTAAATCTTTCGACCAGCATCGATGCGAAATCCGTCTCGCCGTCCATAAAGATCAGCTCGTTCGGGATAAAAACATTCTCGAAAATGACCATCGCTTCCTGCCCGCCGAAGTTTGCGTTTCCCGTGTCGATCGAGCCGCCTTCCATCGCGCGTGTGTCGCACGATTGGCGACCGTAAATATACGTAATTCCTTCGGCTTCGACCGGAATCGCGCCGACGATCGCGTAATCACGATCGTTTTCCGTCAGGCGCATCGTCGGCATCACGATCAGCCAGTGCGAATTCAAACAGCCCGTCTGATGAGCCTTCGCGCCGGAAATGTAAACGCCGCTCTCGGTTCTTTTGATGATGTGAACAAACAGATCGGGATCGGCTTGCTCGTGCGGCGCAAGGCTTCGATCGCCTTTGACATCGGTCATCGCGCCGCCGATCACGAGATTTTGCCGCTGAACTTCGGTGATAAATGTTTTCAAACGCTCGTGATAGTTCGTTTGATATTTTTCGTCGATCTCGAACGTCACCGAATAAAGCGAATTGAGCGCGTCCATCCCGACGCAGCGCTGAAAACAAGTTCCGGTCAATTGTCCCAAGCGGCGCTGCATTTTGTTCTGCAAAACAACGTCGTCGCGATTCATCGCGATATTTAGAAAACGATTGACCTTTTCGCCCGTCAGCTCCGAAGTCGCGCTTGCCAGTTCCGGTTCGCGCAACGCCAGATCATAAGTTTCGGCGACCGCGTTGATGCTCGGGCGAATAACGGGATGCTCGGTGATCTCTTCAACGAGCTCGCCGAAAAGATAAACCTTTAACGAGCGCCCGCGCAGCGAATTTATATAATCTTCGCCTGTTTTTATCGCAGCTTGCGACGATTTTCTAATGGCTGTGTTATTCATCGGTTTTTCATTGTAAATCAGAAAGTCTGGGAACCTTGCCCAAATTAGGTTTGGAAGAATTTAATTTAATTGGTATTACCAATTTTAGTTTTTAATTTTCAATGATTTTCTGAAAATTTTCTTGACAATTAATAATTATTTAACTAAATTAAGTAAAATTCTACCGAACGGTAAGTAAAATAAATAACATATTTTGGAAGTTCAAACAATCAAACGCTTGATTAGTTGTTTTGTTATCGGCAGATATTTCTAACTTATTGCCGACGGCTTTTCCGTTTGATCCAGGTTATCGATACTATTCCAGTTTTAACTGATTCCGATGGCACGAAACGGCACTCAAAAAAGTCAGGACAAAGCACAGGAGATCTATCTGACGGCGGCGCAGATTTTTTTTACAAAAGGTTATAACGCCTGTTCACTGAATGATATTGCCGAGGCGCTGAATATCACCAAAGCCGGACTTTATTATTATGTCGAGAGCAAACAGACTTTGCTCTATCAGATCATCAATCTCGGTTTGGACAGCGTTGATTGTGAGGTTCTTGAACCGGCGCGAAGCATATTT
>CADEFG010000321.1 GCA_902826505.1 uncultured Acidobacteriota bacterium | reverse complement strand
AAAAAGGCAAAACGGCATTTGCCGATCTGCCGCCATTTCCCGATTCTCCGCACCAAAACACTTTCAAAACCTCGCCGGTTGTTGCCGGTTTCAGCCAAAACGACCAAACCCGGTTTGCTTTGAAATCAACCGCCGAAGATTTTTCTTTCGCCCAAAACGCGCGTCCGCCGAATCTTCTCGCGGCAAATCTTTTTGAATCTGAAACCTTCTCAAAATTAGAAACAATCTCTCGCCGAAGTGCGCCTCGTGCTCCGCCTATTTCATTGTAAATAAGACATTTAACTGAACCTTTAAGATTTTCTTCCGTTATTTTCGGAAGCATCGCCGTTTTATTTTATTTCACGATTCCAGTGAAATTTTTATTACGAAAAAGCAGGAGTTATCAATGAAACGCATTCTTATTTTATTTATCAATGTCTTTATTTTTGCGCTGATTTTCAGCCTTCAAATTTCTTTCGGGCAGCAAAATATCTCAGCCGCGACCATTTACGGCGTGATTGAAGATACGAATAAATCAGCCGTCAGCGGAGCAACGATTTTCGCGGTAAATCTTGAAACAAATCAAACGAAAACCGCGATCTCCGATGCTGACGGGCGGTTTCGTTTTGCCTATTTAGCAGTCGGAAATTATGAGATCAAAGCCGAACAAAACGGTTTCGAGGCTTTTCGTCAAAAATTAACCGCCACGGTCGGACAGGTTTTGGAATTAAAACTCGTTTTGAAGATCAAAACCGTTTCGGCGCAGGTTGAAGTCGCGGATGAAACGCCGGTCATCGAAACTTCACGAACGCCGGTTGCCGAAACGATTTTGCCGAAAGCGGTCGCGGATTTGCCGCTCAACGGGCGCAATTTTCTTGATCTGGCGCTGCTGATTCCGGCAGTTTCACGGACAAACACGGGAAGCGTTCAAAAGTTTGCGGAAACTTCCGCCGTGCCGGGAACGGGAATTTCCGTCGCCGGACAGCGCAATCTGGCGAACAGCTTTATCGTTGACGGATCAAGCGCAAACGACGACGCGGTCGAGCTGGCGGGAACCTATTATTCGCAGGAAGTAATTCGCGAATTTCAGGTTGTCACAAACGGTGCGGTCGCCGAATTCGGACGCGCTTCGGGCGGTTTCGTGAACATCGTCACGCAATCAGGAACAAATAATCTGCGCGGCAAAATTTACGGATTTTTTCGAAATCAGCGTTTCGATGCGCGAAACCCGCTCGCCCCGGCGAAAGACCCGCTGACGCAGACGCAATACGGCGGAAGTTTGGGCGCGCCCATTGTCAAAAATCGGACGTTTTTCTTCGGGAATTTCGAGCAAACGCGCCGCAATGACGCAAATGTCATCACGATTTCGCCGGCAAACGTCGCGGCAATCAATAATCGTCTGCGAACGATCGGTTATCGCGGTCCGCTGGTTGAAACCGGACTCGTGCCGGGCGGCTACGACACGACGAATATTTTTGCGCGGCTCGATCATCAGATCAACGCGAAGAATTCGTTTGCCGCAACCTATAATTTTTACGACATCGGCGCGGTCAATGCGCGAACCGTCGGCGGTTTGAACGCCGTCAGCCGGGGCACGAATCTCGACAACAAAGACCACACGATAAATCTGCAAAACGTCACGATCTTCGGTGCGCGGAGTTTGAACGAACTCAGATTTCAATATCGCAATTCGCGGCTTTCCGCGCCGGCGATCGATCAAACTGGTCCGGCGGTCAATATTTCGGGCGTCGCGAGCTTCGGCACGGCGACGAGCTCGCCGACCGCGCGTGACATCGATCTTTATCAATTGACCGACAGTTTCAGCACTTTCGTCAAAGATCATTCACTCAAATTCGGCGCGGAGTTTCTCTACAACGATTTGAACATCGAATTTCCGGGCGCGATCCAGGGCGTTTACACATTTACGAATCTGACGAATTTTCTAAGCGGAAATTACAGCCAGTTTCAGCAAGCCTTCGGCGCCCCGTCGCAAGCGCAGGAAAATCCGAATTTCGGCATTTTCGCCCAAAACGAATGGAAAGTTTCCAGAAATCTGACGTTCAATTTCGGCTTGCGCTATGATCTGCAATTTTTGCCCGCGCCCGTCAAGACCGATACGGACAACATCGCACCGCGTTTCGGTTTCGCCTTTTCGCCAAATGAAAAAACCGTTATTCGCGGTAGTTTCGGGCTTTACTATGACCGCATCCCGACCCGCGCCACATCGAATGCGCTGCAACGCGACGGCTCGAAATATATCGTCGCGATTCTTGCCCGAACTTCTGCCGGTGCGCCCGTGTTCCCGAACGTTCTGACGAGTCAACCGGCAATTTTAACGACCAAACCGAGCATCACGCGGGTTGATCCGAACATCGAAAACAGTTACAGCGAGCAGGCGAATCTGCAAATCGAGCGCGAATTGCCGTGGGAAACTTCGGTTTCGCTCGGCTATCTTTACCTGCGCGGTTCGCACATCATTTTGTCGCGCAATATCAACGTTCCGCGCTGTTCGGCGGCGGTCGATCCGGTTAATCTGTGCCGTCCCGACGCGAATTTCGGCAATATTTCGCGCTACGAAGGTTCGGGCGATTCTTACTACAACGGGATGATTTTGTCGTTCAACAAACGGCAGGGCGATTGGGCGAGCATGCGTTTGTCCTACACGTTTTCCAAAGCGATTGACGATGCGGGAAACTTCTTTTTCTCGACACCGCAGGACAATTTCAACCTGCGCGGCGACCGCGGTTTGTCCGACAACGACCAGCGGCATCGTTTAGCGGTCAGCGGAACTTTCAACACGCCGAAAACGATCGAAAATAAATTCGTGCGGAACGCTTTCGGCGGTTTTCAGCTCAGCTATATTTTTACTTTCGCCTCGCGCCTGCCGTTTAACGCACTCGCCGGAAGCGATCTGAACGGCGACTCGAACAACAACGACCGTGCGCTCGGAGCGGGAAGAAATACGGGACGCGGTTTCGATTTCGCGTCGTTCGATCTGCGTCTTTCGCGCTCGTTTCGGTTGACCGAAAGATTCGGTCTCGAACTTCTCGCCGAAGGTTTCAACCTTTTCAATCGTGCGAATTTTAGCGTGCCAAACAATACATTCGGGACGGGCAACGTGCCGCTCGCCGCGTTCGGCAGACCGACCGCCGCCTTCGACCCGCGCCAAATTCAACTCGGTTTCAGGCTGAATTTTTAGAGGTTTTATTTATGGAAAATCTTATCGAAACCGAAAAAAAAGATGAAAAGAAATTTTACCGCGCCGTCTGGCGTTGGCATTTTTACGCCGGACTTTTTGTCGTGCCGTTTATGGTGATCCTTTCCGTGACGGGCATTATTTATCTTTTCAAACCGCAAACGGACGCGCTGCTCTATGGTGACCGAATGTTTGTCGAAACGGGAGAAAACAGTTTCGCGCCCGCCGAACAACTCAAAGCGGTCGAAACGGTTTATCCGAACGCCAAAATCCTCAGATTTCGTCCCGCTTGGGAAGCGGATCGCAGTGCGGAATTCGATATTTTGACCGCCAATGAACGCGATTTGAAAATTTTCGTCAATCCATACACAAACCGGGTTTTGGGCGAGCTCGATAACCAAAATAATCTGCAATATTACGCCTTTGAAATTCATGGGAAACTAATGGCGGGACGCGCCGGCGAATGGCTCATCGAGCTTGCCGTTTGTTGGGCTCTGGTCTTGCTGGTTTCGGGAATCTATCTCTGGTTTCCGCGCCAAAGCTCGTTTGTTTGGGGCGTTTTAGTGCCACGCTTGAATCTTAAAAATAAACGCGTTTTCTGGCGCGACCTGCACGCGGTCGTCGGATTTTACGGCGTTTTAATCGTCGCCTTGATGATTTTCACGGGTTTGCCGTGGACGGATTTCTGGGGCAAAAACATCCTGCGCTCGCGGGAATCTTATCCGCTCGCCGGACAAGCAAAACCGAAATCAACGGTTACAATGGATTCGCTCAATTCAACGGGCGGAAAAACGATTCCGTGGGCGGTCGAAGAAATGCCGCTCGCCAGTTCCGACATTTCGCATCTCAACCACGAACATCATCAGGAAACGGTTAATCCGACGGGCAAAATTTCGCCGCCGGGCAATACTAATCCGTTAAATTTAACGCAGGTTCTGCAAATCGCCAAAGAAATGCGCGCACCCGCCGATTCGATCATCGCGCTGCCGCAAAAAGCCGACGGCATTTATGCGATCACGGCTTTCCCGAACGATCCGGCAAATCAAACGACGATTCATCTCGACCAATACAGCGGCGCCCGTTTGACCGAAGTTCGCTGGAAAGATTACAGCCTATTGCCGAAAACCGTCGAAATCGGTATCGCACTGCACGAAGGCAAATATTTCGGTTTCCCGAATCAGCTTGTGATGCTTTTTGCCGCACTCGTCGTTTTGACATTGGCGATCAGCGGAACCGTGATGTGGTGGCAGCGCCGTCCGGCAAAACGACTCGGCGCACCGCCGATGCCCGAAAATTTCCGGCTCTGGAAAACCGCCGTCGCGCTGATTGTCGTGATGAGCGTTCTGTTTCCGTTAGTTGGCGTTTCGCTCGTCTTTGTATTACTTTTTGATTATCTGTTGCTTCAACGAATTTCAAAGCTCAAACAATTAGTAAATTAAGGCTTTGAAATATTTTATTCTGTGTCTGAAAATTATGAAAAATCAATTCAAGGTGTTTGTTATTTTAACTATTTCAATCGCGATTTTTGCCTTCGCCTGCCAAACAAACAATGAGCCAAATTTGACAGCAAATTCGGCGGAAAAGCAGACCTACAAATCGGTCGGCGTCGTCAAATCGATCGACCCGGACGCGGGAAAAATCACGATTGACCACGAAGACATCGCGGGTTATATGGCAGCGATGGAAATGACGGAAGCCGTCAGCGACGCGAAAATGCTCGAAACGATCAAAGCGGGCGATAAGGTCGAGTTTGAAATCGAACGAACTGGCGCGCAGATCGTCATTACCAAACTAACTAAAATCGGCGAAATCGTCGTAATCAACGGCGGCGAGATCTACAAAATGAATTGTGCGGAATGTCACGGCGGAACCGGCGAAGGCGCGGAGAAAGGAATTTCGCTGCTCAAAGGACACGCGCTCAAACATTCGGAAAAAGAATATATCGAACAGGTAACGAACGGCGAAGGCAAAAAAATGCCGGCATTCAAAGATAAATTATCGGCGCAGCAAATCGCGGCGGTCGTCAAATTTGTCCGCGAGGATTTACAAAAAAATTCTTCGAACGAAGAAATGCCGGAGCATCAGCATTGATTTTTTCCTAAAAGTTGCGCGCGCCGTTTTTTCGTTTCAAATCATCTCAATTTTAGCCGGTCGATTTGAGTTTCAGGCGAGCTTTCGGCTTTAAAATTCGATAAAAAACATCTTTCCAAACACTTAGCCGATTTTTCAAAAAACCACAACATTCTGTATTGACACGGAACGATAAATACAATATATTCTAATTCCATTGCAGGTGAGCTTTTATCTTTTCGAGTCAAAAGTCAAAAGGGAATGTGGTGAAAATCCGCGACTGCCCCGCAGCGGTAACCGGGAACGAAAGTTGTCAACAAAGCACTGAATTTTTATAGAAATTCGGGAAGCGATAACGAGTAGGAAATTTTGAAAAGCCCGCGAGTCCGAAGACCTGCCTGCAATGCGGCGCCGAGCCAAAAGGCGCCGGGCAACATGAACCGTACTTTCGAGGGAAAAGTCGGCGGTGAAACACGCGTTTCTGTCCGCAAATTTTGCTCAGTATTTGGTTTCAATAAAAAAAACTTAAACGTGAAGGAAGAAACAAAAATGGAAACTTTTCAACAAAGTTCGACCGGTGCGGCGGCGCGTCAGAGCGAAGAAATCACGACCCCGACAACGATGCGCGTCTGCAAACGCAACGGTTCTTTCGAACCGGTCGACATTAACAAGATCGTCCGCGCCATTTCGCGCAATTGTCACAATCTGACCGGCGTTGACGCGCTCCGCATCGCGACCAAAACGATCAGCGGACTCTACGACGGCGCAACGACCAAAGAACTCGACAAGCTTTCGATCAATACCGCCGCGAGCCTGATCTTTGAAGAACCCGAATATTCGCGCCTCGCCGCGCATCTCCTAAATAATTACATCGAAAAGGAAGTCGAAAACCAGGAAATCCATTCGTTTTCGCAATCGATCAAATTCGGCTTGAAAGAAGGTTTGATCAACGAGCGAACCGCCCGACTCGTTGCCGATAACAGCCGTAAATTGAATAACGCGATTGACGATACGCGCAACGAGCTTTTTGAATTTTTCGGACTTCGA
>CADEFG010000320.1 GCA_902826505.1 uncultured Acidobacteriota bacterium | reverse complement strand
CGCGAAACCCCGACGCAAACTGGACGGCGCTGATCGAAACGAGCTTTGTCTGCGAATCGATCAAATTAATAAATTCGTCCGGATCGATCCGTCCGTCGCGTTCGGGACACAGGCGAAGCTCGACTCCGAATTTATCGCGAACCATCCGCCAGGCGTAAAAATTCGCGGGAAATTCGCGTTCAAAACTGACGATATTATCGCCTTTTTGCCACGGCAAGCCATTGGCAACCGAGGCAAAACCATCGGAAGTATTTCGCATAAACGCGATTTGCTCCGGTTTGACTTTGAGCATTTCGGCAATCAGAGCGCGGGCGCGGTCTTTCGTCGCGATCCATTCGAGATAGTTAAGCGTGCCGTTTTCAGAAACGTCTTTGAGCTGCGATAAAACGGCTTCGACCGCTGGCTGCGGCATCGGCGAAACCGCCGCGCTATTTAAATATGTATAGTTCCGCATCGCGGGAAATAATCCGCGAATCTTTTCATTCATGGTTTTATTAATCGTAGATCGTTAATTGTCTTTATCCACCTCAGCTCAATTAGCGATTTACGATTTACGATTTTGTTTTGACAATTCAAATAAAAAGCCGATAATTTTCATTGGCGGCGAAGAAGGATTCTTCAAATAAAAGCCTCAAACAAATGTCTTAAAGCAGTTAAATTATGTTCGATTTTCAACGAAAAAACCAATACGATTTCGGATTTGTTTCCGCTGGCGACGACCTCGACATTGAAGTTCAGCAATTAAAGCGCGAATCACGCCAGGGACTTTGGTCGGAAAGCCTCAAACTTCTGCGCGACGTTTTTTTGATCATCGTCGTTTTTATCCTGTTCGGCGTTTTTGTCGCCCAACCCGTTGTCGTTGAAGGAACTTCGATGCTTCCGCAGCTTCACGACGGCGAACGTTTGCTCGTCAATAAATTGATTTATTACAAATTTCAAAGCGTCAGCTGGGGACATCTCGAACGCGGCGATATCGTGGTTTTCTGGTTTCCGAACGATCCCGATAAATCTTACGTCAAACGCGTCATCGGTTTGCCGGGCGAAACGGTCGAAGTGCGGAACGGAAAGATTCTGATTAATAACATTGAGCTTAACGAAACATATCTGGACACGGAACATAACAAAAGCCTGCCGACTTTTCCGCAGGTCAAAGTTGATGCGCATCATTACTATGTGATGGGCGACAACCGCGACAATTCTTCCGATTCGCGTTACTGGGGCTTGGTTCCCGAAAAATATATCTACGGCAAAGCCTTTTTCCGCTACTGGCAGCCGTCAAACATCGGTTTTCTGCAGCACGGAAAATATAATATCGAGCAAGAGAAAAAAACCGACGACTACCGCGCCGAGAGCGATGAAGACGAAGACAGCAACAAATGAATTTAGCAAAAAAAGCGATTTTGGTTCTTGAAACGGGACGCACTTTTCGCGGTGCGTCTTTTGGTGCGGAAGGCGAAACCTTCGGCGAGATTGTTTTTAATACTTCGATGTCGGGTTATCAGGAAATTCTGACCGATCCCTCGTATGCCGGACAAATCGTCGCGATGACCTATCCGTTGATCGGAAATTACGGTGTCAACGAAGCGGATGTCGAATCGCGCCGCCCGTGGGTCGAGGGTTTCGTCGTCCGCGAAGCGAGCCGCATCGCTTCAAACTGGCGTTCGACCGAAACGCTCGATTCCTATTTAAAACGCCACAAGATCGTCGGCATCGAACATATCGATACGCGGGCGCTGGTTCGGCATATTCGCGACAAAGGCGCGATGCGTTCAGTGATCTCGACCGTCGATCTGGACGAAAAAAGTCTTTTGGAAAAAGTTCTCGCGTCGCCCGAAATGAACAATCGCGAGCTTGCCAGCACGGTCACGATTGACGAGAGTTTCGATTACCCGGCAGAAAAAGACGAGCAATTTCACGTCGTTGCTTATGATTTCGGCGTCAAAACAAATTCACTGCGCGAGTTTTCAAAATTCGGCTGCCGCGTGACGGTCGTGCCGGCTGAAACCTCCGCGAACGAGGTTTTGGCGATGAAGCCCGACGGGATTTTTCTTTCAAACGGTCCGGGCGATCCGGCTTCGATGAAAAAGACGGTCGCCGAGATCAAAAAACTGACCGCAACCAAAGTGCCGATGTTCGGAATTTGTCTCGGTCATCAGATCCTGGGACAGGTTTTCGGCGGCGAAACCTACAAACTAAAATTCGGACATCGCGGCGGCAATCAGCCGATTATGGATCTGACGACCGGCAAGGTCGAGATCGCCTCGCACAACCACGGTTTTGCGGTCGCCGCCAAAAGTCTGCCCGGGACGGTCGAAATCACGCATGTCAATCTCAACGATCAAACCGTCGCCGGGTTACGGCATAAAACTTTGCCGATATTTAGCGTCCAGTATCATCCGGAATCCGCGCCCGGACCGCACGATTCGGAATATCTTTTTAAAAGATTTATCGAATTAATGGGAAAAAGTGAAAAAGCTTGATCGATAGTTTTCAACCAGCTTTTTCACTTTTCCACTTTTCCACTTTTCCACTTTTCTACTTTTTCACTTTGTATCGCGCAAAAGCAGAACGCTGTTTGCCGCGATGCCTTTTTCATAAAATAGTTTTTCGCCGTTTTTGGAAATATTCAGGCGAAATAAGCCTTCGTTTTGCCAATCTTTTAGTTTGGTCGGCGCTTTATTATCGAGCGGTTGCAGCCAGAGCGTCGTCGTGCCATTCTTCTGCGTCGTTAAGAGCAGATTTTGCCCGTCGGTCTTCCAATCAAAAAGTAACGGGCTTTCGTCCGCCGGAGTTTCGATTCGCCGCAAAATCTCGCCGCTTTCGGCAGAAAGAAGCATTAATACCGGAGTTTGGTTTGCCGCGCCGGGAAAATAACAGGCAAGTGTTTTCCCGTCAGGCGCGACTTTCGGCAAAAACACCGATTTATCGGTTAATTTTTTCGCGTCTTTACCGTCGGCAGCGGCTTTCCAGAGATGTTGAATATAAATATTTTCGGCGCGGGCGGTGTAGAAAATCTCCTTCCCGTCGGGCGCCGGTTCAAGTGAAAAAACGTCCTGATTTTCGGTGATCTTTTGCGGGTTGGTGCCGTCCGTGTTCATTCGCCAGACGCTCATCAATCCCGCACGATTCGATAGAAAATATATATATTTCCCATCGGACGAAAGTTTCGGCAAGGCGTCGGCGTGCGGGTCAGCGGTCAGTTGTTTGGGCTGCGTGGCGTCCGAGTTGATGATCCAGATATCGGCGTTCCCGTTGTTGATCGTCGAATAAACGATTTTGTCATCCGGCGTCCAGTCAGCCCCAAGCGGCAAAAGACTTTCGTCGCCGTTTTTTGTCAAAAGCGTCGTTGTTTTCGTCAAATCAGCAAGCGGACTGACCATAAAACTCGTGATCTTGTCCGATTTTACGGTGACGAGCGAATTTCCGTCGTCGGTCAGGCTGATGCCGAAAACGCCGTTCACACCGTTTTCCAAAAGACGCGCTTTGCCGTCGGGAAATGAAACGAACCAAACCTCGTCGGTCAGATTCGGCGTTTCTTTGCTGAACGCGACGACTGCCATTCCGCTTCCGTCCCTGAGCCACACCGTTTGCCCGATCCACGTCCAATTGCGCGGCGTTAAGAATTGCTGTCCGCCGTTTTCCGTATCAACGAGAATTATTTCCATCGGTTTTTCGGGCGTTGTTTTGGAAAAAACCGCGCTCGAAATAAATTTCCCGTCGGGCGAAAAAGCCGCGTTCTGAAAACCTTCGCCAAATGGTCGGGCAGCTAATTTCCGTTCGTTTTTGCCGTCGGCGTCGGCAATTAGCAAAGCGACCTCTTTTTCTTTCGGATCGCGGCGCACGAAGGCGATCTTTTTCTTGTCGCCGGAAACCGAAACCGGACTGTCAATATCTTTCGTGATTTGTTGGGCGGCGCCGCCGAGAATCGGAATTTTATAAAGCTCGCCTTGCGCGGAGTTTTTCGGATAGACGGCGTAAAAAACATAATCGCTTTCGGGTGAAAACGTGACGCCGATAAATGTTCCATCAAAATTCGGGACGATTTCTAGCGAATTTGCTTCTTCGATCTGTCGCACGATCAAGCTTTTGTTTTCGCCGGATTTTTTGACCAGCGCGAGATATTTGCCGTTCGGCGAAATAACGGCGCGCTCGATCTCCGCGTCTGAAAAAAGATTGCTGACCGTGAACTTTTGAAATTTTATTTCGGCAAAAGCCGGCGTTTTCAGAAAATGACGGAGCACCAAAAAGCCGGCAGCTAAAATGATCACACCGCCAAAAGCCGCCCCGTAAGCAAGATAATTCCTTGAAAAGGTCTTGTTCGGAAGCGGTTCCGGAATGATCGCGGTTTCCGTGTCCGCCGAGTCGTGGATTTCTTTTTGCTCGGCGACGATGTGCGTTCGGGTGCGTTTTTCGACGACAAAAAATTCTTCGTCGCCGACAATTTCCTTCACCTCGGCGACAAATCGAAAACCGCGTCGCGGAACGGTCACGATAAATTGTTTGTTTTTTTCAAATGCCGCGAGAGTTTTTCGCAACGTCAGAATATTTTGCGATAGGGTTGATTCTTCGACGAACGTGTCAGTCCAAACCTCGTCCAAAAGTACTTCCTTGCCGACAATCTCGCCGCGATGTTTGATCAGGACCAGCAGCGTTTCAAAAGCCTTCGGCGTCAGCGAAACCAGTTGGTCGGCGTGCCACAAACATTTCTGTCCGGTGTCCACGCGAAACTCGTCAAATTCGTATAAAGTCAATGTTTTGTTACTCATAAAAAGGTTTGATAAATCTTTCAGAAATATTTCAAAATTCTTTCAAGACTTCGCAAAGGAAATTTATCTAAACTCGTTTTCGATGAGGCGAGCACTAAGTAGCAAGAACAGGACAGACAGCAACGTGAAGCGCTTGGACTTGTCTCATTACAACTATAAGTGTTTGAGACATACTTATATTGCCACGGAAAGACACGATTTTCAGAAAAGGGTATTTTTCTTTTTCGTGTCTTTTCGCAACAAAAATAATTTTCAAACAATTCGGCGATTCAAACAAGTAAAGTTATGCGAAAAATCCTGACGGAGGTCGTGATTGAAACAACCGAGATTTATGTTATCAAGCATCAACGGCATTTTATCCGAACCTGGTGCGAAGATTGCGGACGCGAAGTCAGTTTGATCACACCGTCCGAAGCCGCGCTTTTAACTTTTCAAGAAACTGCCGAGATTTATTCGCTGATGGATGAACGACGCGTTCATTTTCGCTTGTTTGCGCCCGAACAAACGCCGTTCGTTTGTCTGACATCGCTTTGTTTGATTTGACGTTAAAAAGATGTTTTGGAAAGGGAATTCGTTGCTTATCGCTAAAAATAAAGAAAGCTAAAGTTATGAAAGCAATTATCTTTTTATGCTGTTTATTTTTGATGACGCCGTTTGGTTTTGCTCAGAAAGATAAAAAAACAAGCACGACAGAAACGGTTGAAAAAGAAATCCGGCAGCGCGAAGAATTGGGCACGACAAAATCGGTCAGAGGCGACAGCAATTGGGACGGTTTATGGGCGGCGCTCATGGAAATCGAGATCGAAACCGCCGAAAAGAAACAATTTTCATACAATTTGAGATTTATGAACGTCTGGAAAAAGTTCGATGACGGCTGGCAAATCGTTGCCGCCGAACGAACACCGGTCAGACCAACGCCAAAATAGGCTTTTTAAAAAAGGAGAAAAAAATGATGAAGAAATATTTGATAGCAATTTTACTTTTTGTTTTGGTCGGTTTTTTTGCCGAAAATCTTGACGCCCAACAGCCGCCGACGCCTTCGCCGAAAATGACGGCAGCAAACGAATTATACAAACAGCAGAAATTCCAGGAAGCCGCAGCGGCGTTCGGCGATGTCATCAAAGACGAGCCGAAAAACGGGCGTGCCTGGTATTTATTGGGAATGTCGCTTCATTCTTTGGGGAAATGGGAACAGGCGATCGCGGCTTTCGAAAAAAATGTCGCGATCGTCCAGAATCCGAATTCGATGTTCAACATCGCCTGCGGATATTCGCGTCTCAATCAGCCGGACAAAGCATTTGAATGGCTCGAAAAGTCGGTCATGAACGGCGCGGCGCAGTTTGTCAATCTTGAGACGGACGAAGACCTCGCAAATATCCGCAAAGATGCGCGATTTAAGAAAATGACCGAGCTCGCCGACCGCCAGAAAAGACCTTGCATCTATTCGGCAGAAGCGCGGCAGTTTGACTTTTGGGTCGGCGATTGGGAGGTTTTTAATCCCGCCGGACAAAAAGCGGGAACAAATACGATCCAGCTTTTTTCGGACG
>CADEFG010000319.1 GCA_902826505.1 uncultured Acidobacteriota bacterium | reverse complement strand
GTCTGGCGTCAACGCTTTCGGGCGGTGAAGCGCAGCGCATTCAACTAGCGACGAATCTTGGTTCGCTGCTCGTCGGCGCGCTTTATGTTTTGGACGAACCTTCGATCGGACTGCATCCGCGCGACAATGCACGACTTGTCAAAATTCTCGAAAACCTGCGCGACATCGGGAACACGGTGCTGGTCGTCGAACACGACGAAGAAACGATGCGTTCGGCAGATCATATTCTCGACATCGGTCTTTATGCGGGCGAGCTCGGCGGAAATCTCGTTTTTGAAGGCGATTTTCTCGAACTGGTGCAGGACGATGTTTCGCTGACCGCTAAATATTTACGCGGCGATCTGGAAATAAAAGTTCCCCAAAAACGAAAAGAACCGACCAAAAGAAAGATTGAGATCACGGGCGCGCGCGAAAACAATCTGAAAAATGTCTCGGTCGAGATTCCGCTCGAGATGATCGTCTGTGTGACGGGCGTTTCGGGTTCGGGCAAATCAACGCTCGTTCACGATATTCTTTACGCCGGAATCAAGAAAAAGCGCGGCGAATGGCAAGGGCAAGTCGGACATTTCAAGGAAATCAAGGGCGCGGATCTGGTTGACGACATAATTCTGGTTGACCAATCGCCGATCGGACGCACACCGCGTTCAAACCCGGTCACTTATATCAAGGCTTACGATGCGATCCGCGAAGTTTTTGCCGCGACCAACGCCTCGAAAGCAAAGGGCTTTAACGCTTCGCATTTTTCGTTCAATGTTCCCGGCGGACGCTGCGAAACCTGCCAGGGAAGCGGAACCGTGACGGTCGAAATGCAGTTTCTCGCCGATGTCGAATTAACCTGCGAAGATTGTCGCGGGACGCGTTTTCGCGACGAGGTTCTGGACGTTAAATACAAAGGCAAAAACATCGCCGAAGTCCTGCAATTAACCGTTCGCGAAGCGATTTTGTTTTTTAAGGAAGTTAATAAACTCGTCAATAAATTAAAAGTCATCGAAGCCGTCGGGCTCGGTTATCTGCGGCTCGGACAATCGGCGACGACTTTGAGCGGCGGCGAAGCGCAGCGCGTCAAGCTCGCCGCGCATCTCGCGACTAAAACCAAACAAAAAACGCTTTTTATCTTTGACGAGCCGACGACCGGCTTGCATTTCGACGACATCAACAAACTGCTCGCCGCGTTTCGCGCGCTGATCGACAACGGCGGAAGTTTGCTCGTCATCGAACATAACTTGGATGTCATCAAAACCGCCGATTACGTGATTGATCTCGGACCCGAAGGCGGCTCGGGCGGCGGCGAGATCGTCGCGACCGGAACGCCCGAAGATATCGTCAAAGTAAAAAATTCGCACACCGGAAGATATTTGAAGGAATATTTGAAATAAAACCGTGATAATATTTGCCTATGAAATGTAAATATTTGGTCATTGCAGTTTCATTTTTAGTTTGTCTTTCAACGGCTCAAGGACAAAAAAAGGATCTTGGGCTTCAAAACTATGTTGCCGCCGAAAAGAAATGCCACCAGTCGATTGATAAAGAAAACTGGAAAGTCGCCGAATCAATCTGTAAAAATGCCTTAGCGCTTGCCAATCGGCTGACGAATGAAAATAAATCCGAGAAAATGCGGGCATTTGAAAATTATGCTTTCACCTTATTTTCGCAATACAAATTTCAACTTGCCCTCAATAATTACACCAAAGCCTTTGAAATCGGAAAGACTTTTTTGACTGAAAGCGATGCAGCTTTGGGTTATGCTTATTTCAATCTCGGACGCACTAATCAAGGTCTTTCAAAGCCGGATAAAGCCGTCGATTATTATCAAAAAGCCGAGCAAATCTATCGAGTAGCTTATGAAAAAGCGAACGATGCGGAATTAAAAACGAAACATAAAGAATCAATCAAAAGAACCCTGATTTTACAGAAATATATTGCCGGGTTACTTGGTGATGACAGCGAATTTAAGGAAATCGAAAAGAAACTGGCGGATTTAGAAAACTAAAATTAACATTTTGATTGATTATTTTAATAAGTCCATGCAACTGGAAACCATCAAAACACCGTCGCTGATCGTCGATTATCAAAAAATGAAGCGCAACGCTGAAAGCATTTCGGCTCGCGCTAAAGCGTTAAATGTCGCGCTTCGTCCGCACGTCAAAACGCATCGTTGCGCGGAAATTGCGCGGATTCAAACTGAAAATAATTTCGGTGGAATTATGGTTTCGACGCTTTCCGAGGCGCATTTTTTTGCAAATAACGGTTTTTCCGACATTACTTACGGCGTCGGCATCGAACGCGGAAAATTCGCGGAAGCGCTCGAAATTTCCAGAGAAATCGAACGCTTTTCCGTGCTGACCGACGATGCTGAAACCGTCCAAGAATTAAACCAAACGGCAAAAAACGAAAACGCCAAGCTCAATGTTTTCGTCAAGATCGATGTCGGGGCGCATCGGTGCGGCGTTGAACCGCACACAGCAGAAGCCTTTGAACTTCCCCGCCGGATCAGCGATTCGTCAAACCTCGCTTTCGCCGGAATTTTAACGCATGCCGGTCAATCGTATCATGCCGATTCGCCCGAAAAACTTCTCGCGGTCGCGCGCGCGGAAAGAGATTTGATGCGCCGATTGGCGGAAGAACTTCGCGCCAAAAACATCGAAGTTCCCGTTGTCAGCATCGGTTCGACACCGACGATGAGCGCGATCGACAACCTTCAAGGCATCACCGAATTTCGCTGCGGAAACTATATTTTCTACGACGCTTTTCAGGCGACTTTGGGAAGCTGTCGTTTTGATGATTGCGCTTTGACCGTGCTCGCGGCGGTCGTTCATCGCGACTCGACGCGTCAAAGAATCGTCGTTGACGCCGGTGCGGTCGCGCTTTCCAAAGATCGCGGCGCGGTCGATTTTGACGCCGGTTGCGGTTACGGACGCGTTTACAATTTGGCGGGAGAAGATCTAAACCTGCGCGTCGAATCGCTTTCGCAGGAACACGGCGAGATTACCGTTTCGGACGAAAAAGTTTTTAATCAATTAAAAGTCGGCTCGCGCGTCAGAATCCTGGCGAATCATTCGTGCCTGACCGCGCTTCAACATTCGCATTATCACGTGCTCGACGAGCGCGGCAAACTCGTTGACCGCTGGGAAATAAATCGCGGTTGGTGATTTCGGGGATTTATTCGTATGCTTTTTGTTTAAGCAATTTGATTATTTCATCGGAAAGCCAAAGCCTTCTTTTTGAACTCTTTCGAGTGCTTCGGAAACCGATCGAATCAAAGCTTTTGTTTGGCTAAAATCAACAAACCGCCTGTTCTGAGAATTGGAACATTCAAGTCTTTGGCAGATTTTCGAGCGGCAAAATCATCAAGTAAAATCCGTGAGACTGAAGTTTATTTCAATTAATATCTAATGAAATAGGTTTTGAAAATGCTGCGCATAACTATTACTCGCCTTTTGTTTTATTTATCAGCTTTCAAAATATCAACCCGCCAACTAAATTCTTCAACTAAATTTCCGGAATTCCCTGTTTTAACAAACGCAACTTTTCCGTTTTTATCTATGAAAAAAGTAGTGGGAAACGCTCCGCCTTTGCTAAATTGCGGTGTTTTATCAAGATAGCTGTCATTCATCAAAACAGGAATCGTCAATTTCCGCTCGGTCATAAACTTTTTAACGTCTTCGAGTTTGTCACCCTGGTCAATGGTTAAAACCGCAACGTCTGTATCATTTTTGTATTTGTCGAAAAATTCCTGCAATTCGTTCATTTCAGCAACACAGGGAGCACACCAGGCGCCCCAAACATTGATAACAATAACTTTGCCTTTCAAGTCGGCAAAAGAAACTGTTTTATCTTCAAGATTCTTTAATGAAAACGGAACTGCATCTTGAGCATTTTTAATCCGTGATTCAGCCATTCTTACTTTGGCTCTGACTTTTAATTTTTTCTGAAGTTCGATGTAATAAGCATCAAATCCGGCTTTTTTACCAAACCTTTTTTCGTAAAAATGTTCAAAAGCATTTTTGCCGTCTTCATCATCTTTGTAAACGTTTATGTAACGGACTTCGGCTTTCTCCCAATCTTTTTTTGCCGTATAAAATTTTGCCCAAGCGATCTGCTCATCGTATTTGGCGGTTTCTATCTGATAATCCTCCAAACCGCTGTTTCCCAAAATCCTGGAAATTTTCGTTAGTAATTGTTCGGCTTCATCCAATTTTTCATTGTTGATTAAAGCCTGGGCTAAACTTATCAGCGGTCTGAGTTGAATCTCATTAATTTCACCCGGTCGGGCATCTTTGGGTAATTTGCCGATTCTTTTATCGGCTTCCGCCATACCGATTCGGGCGTATTTTTCGGCTTCTTTTGTGATCAAACTATTTGGCAAAGCATTCTGTCTTCGAACCAGAATGGCAGCAATATCCGAATTTAGATTTCTCCAATAGCTTTTGTAATTATCCGTTGCTTTTTTGATTAAATCCGCTATTTCTTCATCTTTTGCCTCTTTATTACTTTCAAGCAATTGCAGAAGACCGAAAGAAATTTCTCCAAGTTTTTCTTTGTCAAAATTTTGCGGACGCTTGATAAAAGCGCGTTTGAGCGTAATATCTTCGGCTTTGTAAAGTTTATTTCTCGCTTCGTAATCTTCTAAAAATTTTAGATCTTCGGGCAGTCTTTTATTTTTCGGCTTATTGTTAATTTCCAAATTTTTTGCACTTTCCTCATTGCTGAGAAAATATTTTCCAAAAAGAAATCTGATTGTGACAAATGCAATTTCTTCATCATATTTTGTATTCGGATATTTTTGAAAGATCGTCTTTTCCAAATCTTTCATCTTTTGCAAATCTTTTGGTTTGGCGCTTTTTTGCCAAATTATTGAATCCCGGTATACTCGCCAAACTTTAAGGAGCGCATCCGGCGATCTTTTCGATTGAGTTAAGTAAGAATCTATCGCAGTATCGAATTCCGCTTCTTTTTGTTCATCATTTTTATTGGTTTGCGATTTAATCGCAGTCCAATAAACAGAGGATAAATTATAGCCATTCGGCGATAAGCCATTGGGTGATACCTCGAAGGCTTTCTTTAAAAACGGAATCGCTTCTTCGAATCTTTTTTCACGAATCAAATAATATCCGTAGTAAAAATTTGCGTTCACCGAAAGCGGATCGGCTTTGACGGCTTGCGCTAAAACATCATATCCCAATTGAACTTGCCCTTTGTCCTTTTTATCTCTTTCGGCAAAAAAAAGAAAAACTCCTTTTTCGGTCAAAAACCGTGATTTATCATTTATTTTACTTTCGTTTTGAGTGAGAAAATTTAACGAATCCGCATACTTTCTGTTTTGAAAAAGAGCTGCGCTGTAAACAAATATTGCTTCTTCGTCATTCGGTGCAATTTTGATAAGTTTTTCACCTGTTTTGATTGCTTCCGCAGGATTATGCATAGTTAGCGCGGCGGTTAAAGTTAATAATGTCCAACGATTTTCGCCTTTTTCCTTGACCAATTCTTCTGCAAAATCAACGATTTTCCGTCCTTCAAGATTTCTCGAACCGTTTGCCGCAAACCAATATTGAATCTCAGGATTAGCGGGGAATTTTTTAACCAGCTCTTTTCCCAATTCGTAGCCTTCCAAATAATCTCTTTTGGCATATAAATCCTGTAACTTCTTTACTTCCTTCGATGCAGACTGTGAAAATGTTTTACTAAAAGCAATTCCGATAATAAAAACAATTGCTAAAATGAATAAAAGTATCGGCTTTCTCATATCGCTCACTCCATTAAAAATTCTGAGATTTTTCGTCAAATGCTGTTTCTAGCGAATGAATTCGGTGTATCTTTATTTCGCAAAATTGCCAAAATGTTCCAACAGGCTGCCAACCGGACTTTTTTGAATCATTACCGCGATGAAAGCGAAAGAATATCGAATGTTTATCTCAAATACTTTCCACATCTGTTTTCCCAATTTCGCTTCGTATAGTTCTGCTTGCCAATCAGCTTTGAGCGGCTCGAAAATCATCTTTTTGGTTTTTGGGGAATAAAAAATATTCGGGATTTCCCAAAGCAAAATCAGCGGAACCGAAAACATCAACATTGACATAAAAATATTTGTTATTAATCTTTCAATTTTACTTTCAATTAAAGGGTAATATGGCTTGGTTACATATTTATCTATGTGCCAATTTTGGTTTTGCTCAAATTTTGCAGCAATCTCGTTTGAGATTTCAGCGATAAATTCGCCCCCCTTTTTATCTTTGAAGCGAGTATAAAGATTAAGACTGACACCTTCTATTAAATCTTCTTTATCAAAGCTAACATCAATGGATTTTCGCAGTTTCTCAATTT
>CADEFG010000318.1 GCA_902826505.1 uncultured Acidobacteriota bacterium | reverse complement strand
GATTGTGCCCTAATTTGTGTCGTCGGATTTATCGTGCTGAAGGCACGAAGTAAATTAGCCGGTGGCGTGCGCCACAGGTTAATTGGAAGCATAAAAAAACGCGCTGAAAGTGCGGCGGAAACAGCCGCGGCACACCTTGCGGAGTGCGAATCATGGTCGTCAATAATTCCGGTGGTTCGCACCACCGGCTAATCTCCAACGCCCTTTCAGCGCTGTTTTATCAAAACAACCCAAATTAGGACACAACCCAATTCTAAAACCGGTTGACTTTCGTCGCCGAAACAAATTACATTATTTTCAGCTTACTTTTAGCCGTTCCCAGGGCGAAAAAAAATTACAACCTGTCATAAATTCGTAGGAGTAAAAGATGATTCCGAGATTACCCCGTCTGCGTTTCATCGCCGTCTTTTGCGATTATTTTTTGTGCTGCCCTGTTTTGATCTTCAAAAGCCGGCTTGTTTCCAAAGCCGAATCGCAGCCTGCCGCTTTGCATTTGCCTTCGATCACGGCGATCAATAACGACGCGTTCGTGACGGACGTTGACGGCGACGGCATTGCCGGTTGCTGAATGTTGAATAATTCAATTTTTATTTGATGTTTTTTACCGGAAAAGCTTTCGCCGGATTGCCGCCGCGGGAAGCGCAACTTGCCGAAAGTTTCGAGAAGGTCGAAAAAGCGTGTCAAAGTATATTCGCGTTTTGAAATCGGTCAGTTTTTCGTTCGTTTTTCTTCGCGCATCGAGTGTTTTACCCTTTTTAGAAAGATTCGCAGAATTGTTTGTCAACCGGCGAATAAATCTTTAAAAAAAAGGCGCTGGCAAATTTCCGTTTGATGACGGAAATTTGCCAGCGCGGTTCGGTGTTGTAAAAAGAATCTTGATTTTTTGGTTGAAACGGCAATTTAACTTGCAAAATCGGTTTGTTTTTCTTAAATTCTAATTTCACATTATTTCCAATAGAACAAGGAGTTTTTTCTGCCTTACGCAACCAAATCGGGTTTTACGGATTCAAATTGTTCTAAATTATCTTAATTTTTCACTTGATCTGAAACTTAACAACTTTTATTTAACCTATAGGATAAATTTATGATTTTTCACCAGCTTTTGTTGACCAAAGTGGTCGCTCCGGCGCTTGCTTTGACGATTTCTTTTTTTAATTTTCTGTCCGACACAAATATTCTTGAGACGCCGTCGGGCGGCTGCGAACGACCCGTTTTCGGCAAAAGCGTCGTCACCAACACATTGTTTGCCGCCGGAGATACGGCAACCGGCGATTTCAATAACGACGGCAAACTCGATCTTGCCTTTCAATACGGTGCCCAAGCCAATCTGGCGATTCAATTAGGCAAAGGCAACGGACTTTTTGATGAACCGCGCGTGATTGACACAAATTCGGGTTCCTTTTCGCTTACCGCCGCAGATTTTAACAACGACGGTAAAATTGATCTGGTAACTCCGGCGCGTATCTTTTTCGGCGACGGCACGGGAAATTTTCCGCAATCGCGGCTACTTTTGCTCGGCACGAACGCGAGCGGTTTTGTCGCCGCGGATTTTAACGGTGACGATAATCCGGATCTCGGCGGGCGGGATTTCTCGACCGGCAATATGGAAGTTTTCTTCGGCGACGGTCTGGGCGGTTTCGGAAATCGGACGGTCGTGACGTTTCCCGCCAACAGCGTCAACAGTTTTGAAATTACGGATCTCAACGGCGACGGAATTTCGGATATTTCCGCAACTTTTTCGGGCACGAACGGCGTCGGCATTGCTTTGGGAAGTCCGACCGGCATTCAGACCCCGGTTAATTATCCGATCAGCGGAACCGGAACGGCAATACTTTTGACAAACGGCGATATTGACGGCGACGGCGATAAAGATATTATCAGCTGGGGCAGTTTGTTTGGCGGCGGCTCGCCCTTTACGGTTCAGCTTCTCAATAACGGGAACGGCGCTTTTACCGTGCAGCCGCGTGTTTCCGACGGTGCCACGGATTTGTCCCGAATATCTCTGGTTGACGTCAACTCTGACAATAAATTGGATTTGGTCGGCAGTATTACCAGAGGCTTGTTCGTGGTTCGTCTTGGCGACAATAGCGGAACCTTTCAGGAATCCAAACATATACCCGGCCTAAACGGTCAAATCAAGCTGATCTTTGAAGATTTTACGGGCGACGGCATCCGCGATTTTGCAATCAACAGCTCGCTCGTCAATTCTTTTCTTGTTCTGGAAAACAACGCGGCGGGAAAGCTCGGTGTGGATCAGACTTTTGTTGATGATTTTGTTCTTTATGACACGGCTTCGGCGGATTTTAACGAGGACGGCAAAACCGATATCGTGACCGCCAGCGATTCGATGAAGCTCTGGATCGCCCTCGGCACCGGAAACGGACTCGGCAGTGCCTCAATTTCGCTGCCGGTGACGGGATTGCCGCGGGCAATTCTAACCGGAGATTTAAATAACGACGGCAACCAGGACCTTCTCGCTTTTCTGCAAAACGGCGGTCAGACCAGAACGGCGGTTTTTTACGGGAACGGAAACGGAACTTTCCAGCCCGCCATCGAGGCAGGTTCGGATTACCGCAATTCCGGCAAACCTTTACTTTTGAATATCGACGGCGACCAGTTTATCGATTTGGTGATGCCGAGTGCGGGCAACAGCAACCGTCTGAGTATTTACCAAAATACCGCCGCCGGCACCTTTGCCTTCCGGGGCGCGATTGATGTCGGAAATACTGTCGGAAGTGTGACCGCCGGTGACTATAATCAGGACGGAAAAATCGATCTGGCAATTCTAGCGTTTGCCGCACATATCTATCTCGGAACCGGAACCTATACGTTTACCCCGCTCAGCATTTTTCCGGCAGGACAGGCAAACGCTCATATTTTTACGACCGATTTCAATCAGGATGGAATCCCCGATCTGGCGGCAACCACGACGCAAAGCGGCGCGTCGGGAACACCGGGGAAAGTTGATATTTTGCTCGGTGTCGGAAAAGGCGGTTTCGGTGCGCCCGCCGAATATCTCGTCGGGCGCGGTCCGAACTCGATGGGGGCGGCGGATTTTGACGGCGACGGCAATATGGATCTGGCAATTGCCAATCAGGGCTCTCCGACCGCCAATGATACGCGGATCACCTTTTTGTACGGCGACGGGCACGGTCTTTTTCCGCGCGTCAATAATGCGGTCGGAGCAACTTTGCCCCGCGGTTTGGTGGTTGACGATTTTGACAGCGACGGCAACCCGGATATCTTCACTTCCGATTTCAGTCTCGGCTTGATTTCGCTTGCCCGGAATAGCTGTTTGCCGCCACCCGCCGTAAATCTTCCGGTTTTAAGTACGGGCGCGGATGTTGCCGTCACCGAAACCGATGCGGCAAACACGAGCGTCAATGTTTCAGTCAACTTAAATGCGCCGGCAACTGTTCCCGTTCGGGTGCGGTATTATACGGCTCCGCTGACCGGAGTCGCCGGTTGGCAGGAGAATGATTTATCGGAAGCCCGCGGCGCAAAGGATTACAATTCACTTTCGGGCGAACTTTTGTTTCAGCCGGGAGAAACTTCCAAAACACTGGAAATTACCGTCCGCGGCGATTTGGTTGACGAATTTGACGAAAAATTCGTTTTTTACCTGATCAACGGAAACAACGCCGTGATCGCCGATAATCAAACCCTCATCACAATTCTCGATAACGATGCGCCGCCGAGTCTGACAATCGGAAACTTTGGTTTGGCGGAAGGTCAGACGGGTAGTAACACGGCTTTTAATTTCCCGGTTACTTTATCGACCCTGAGCGAAAAACCTGTCTTTGTCCAATTTGTGACCGGTGGCGGAACGGCAACTCCCAATCAAGATTATGCCCGCTCGCAAGGAACCTTGACGATTCCGGCAGAGCAGCTGCAAGGCACCATAACAGTTACTGTGAACGGTGATTTGACGGTCGAACAAGATGAAACCTTTCTGGTTGAATTGAGCGATCCGGTCAATGTGACTATTTCAAATAATCGCGGAACGGGAACCATCATCAATGATGATAACGGCGGAACAATCCAGTTCGGCAGCGCGACCTATACCACGAACGATTCAAGCAACGGTTTTCAGTTTTCAGTTCTCCGAACGGGCGGCAACGGCGGCGGCGTTTCGGTCAGATTTCGCACGCAAGCCGGAACGGCGATTCCCGGACAAGATTATACCGAAGTTACGACCAATTTGGTTTTTGCGGACAATGAAACGAGCAGAAATGTTTTTATCCCGCTTATTATTGATCAGCTCGATGAGCCCGACGAAACCGTCAACCTGATTATTGATAATCCGGTCGGGGCAACTTTGGGAACACCGTCGACGGCGGTTTTGACCATTCAGGATTTGGAAGATCAGCCGAATTTGACGATTGCCGATGCCGCGGTGGTCGAAGGCGACAACGGAACGGCGACGATGCAATTTTTCCTGAGGCTTTCGCGTCCGACCCAACGTGCCGTTTCGGTAAATTTTGCAACCGCCGCCGATACGGCAACCGCCGGAGTCGATTACCTTTCCGCGAGCGGCACCTTTACGATCCCGCCCGGAGTTACGCGAAAAGCGCTAAATATTACGGTTCTTGGAGATTTCCAATTTGAACCGGATGAAACCTTCTTTTTAAATTTATCGAATGCGGTCAATGCAAATTTAACCGATAATCAAGCAATCGGCAGAATTACCAACGATGAGATTAATTCGCTTTCCGGCACACAGCTTGTTTCGATCAACCGAACCAATAACGGAAGCGGAAACTCCGACTCGATCGAACCGTCCATAAGTGCTGATGGAAAGATCATTGCTTTTGAAACTTTCGCCGGTAATTTAGCGGAAAACGATACGAACGGTATCAAAGATGTTTATGTTCGGAACACCGGAACCCGCGAAACAAAGCTTGTCAGTATCAACCTGGCGGGTGACAACAGCGGTAATTGTGAATCCGGAAAACCTTTTGTTTCGGGAAACGGTCGCTTTGTCGCTTTTAACAGTTGTGCAAGCACGCTGACCGGCACCCAGCTTTCAACGACCAGTGTTTACGTTCGTGATCTCCAGACAAATCAAACCCGCGTTGTTTCCATAAACACAAACGGCGATCCGGTCAATGGCGATGTCGCGGGAATCTCGGAAGACGGAAGATTTATCGCGTATCAAAGCCGGGATCAAAACATCACGACGATTCCCGATAGTCAGAACTTTTTAGACATTTTCGTTCGTGATATGCAAACGAATGCGACCCAGTTCGTGACGGTCAATTCAACCGGCAACGGTACGGGAAATGCCGATAGCGGTAATCAGAATGGTCTTCAAAGGAATGTCAAAATAACATCCGATGGAAGATTTGTTCTTTTTCCGAGCAATGCGGCAAATTTAGTGACCGCCACGGCAAACGGAACGGTTAATTTGTTTAGGCGCGATTTACAGAATCAAACGACCGTCCCGGTTAGCGGTAATTCCGATAACAGCCAATTGATCGGAGCAAATGCCCAGGGGTGTCTGAGCAATGACGGTAGATACGCATTTTTTGTGACAGGTGTCGGCGATCTCGTTCCGAATGACACAAACAATAGCCTTGATGTATTCCGCCGTGATCTCCAAAATAATACGATCGTTTTAGTGAGTATCAACGCCGGTGGCACGGCAAGTGGAAATTCGGGTTCAATGATTCCGTATTGTTCGGCTGACGGACGTTTTGCCGCATTTGAAAGCACCGCCGGTGATTTGAGCAGTTCGCCGGATACCAACGGGTTACCGGATATTTATTGGCGGGATATTTCTTCAAACGTCACGAAACTTATCTCGATCAACAACGCCGGAACAAACGGCGGCGGGCAGTTTTCGGCGGTTCGCGGAATCGCGGCGGACGGGCAAACCGTATTATTTATGAGTGCGGCGGCTGACCTGCTCGATCTCCCGATAGATAATAATGTAAATTTTGATTTATATTTACGTGATTTGACTGTTAACAAAACAAAAGTTGTCAGCGTCAATGAAGGCGGAACGGCAGTTGGCAATTTGGGAACCACGACCGGACTTATTTCGGCAAATGGAAACGTCGTTGCCTTTCCTTCTCCTGCTACCAATTTGGTTTCGATTGATACAAATACCACCGGCAGCGATATTTTTGCTTTTACCAAAAATCTGTCGTTCATGCCGATTGGCGATTTTGACGGCGACGGCAAAACCGATTTAGGCGTTTTCCGTCCATCCGACACAGTTTGGTATATAAATAACAGCCGGGACGGAAGTTTTCGCTCCACCCAATTTGGTCTGAGTCAGGATGTTCCGGTGGCTGCCGATTATGACGGTGACGGCAAAACGG
>CADEFG010000317.1 GCA_902826505.1 uncultured Acidobacteriota bacterium | reverse complement strand
ATCTTTCGTGAGCGAAGCGATTGCCGAAGCCAAAGAAAAAGACGTGCTGCTTTCCGCCCACTTAAAAGCGACCATGATGAAGATCTCCGATCCGATCATTTTCGGAGCGATCGTCGAAACTTATTTCAAGGACGTTTTTGAAAAGTATAAGGACACATTTGCCGAATTAGACATTAATCCAAATTACGGATTGGCTACTCTTAACGAAAAGATCGCCGGACATCCGCAGGAAGCAGAGGTTAGGGCAGATATCGCAAAGACGATCGAAAGCGGACCAAAACTCGCGATGGTCAATTCGGACAAGGGAATCACCAATTTCCACGTTTCTTCTGACGTCATTGTCGATGCGTCGATGGCGGCATTAGTACGCGGCGGCGGAAAAATGTGGAATAAGGACGGCAAAGAAGAAGACACCGTCTGCATAATCCCTGATCGGACCTACGCCGGGTTTTACGATGCGATCACCCAGGACATGAAGAAAAACGGAGCCATTGATCCGAAAACTTTCGGTTCGGTTCCGAATGTCGGCCTAATGGCTCAAAAGGCCGAAGAATACGGTTCACACGACAAGACTTTTCAAATTTCCAGCGAAGGAACGGTCAAAGTCGAAGACGAAAACGGAACGGTTTTGCTCGAACAAAGCGTGAGCAACGGCGATATTTTCCGTATGTGCCAAGCCAAAGATGCGCCGATTCAGGATTGGGTAAAATTGGCTGTAAGTCGTGCCCGACTTTCCGACACGCCCGCGATTTTCTGGCTCGACAAAGACCGCGCGCACGACGCGCAGATCATCAAAAAGGTCGAAAAATACTTAAAAGATCACGATCTGACAGGTCTCGACATTCGCATTATGGATGTCAAAGACGCGATGACCGAAACGCTCAAACGTGCCAGGGAAGGCAAAGACACGATCTCGGTTTCGGGCAATGTTTTGCGCGATTATCTGACGGATATGTTCCCGATTCTGGAACTCGGAACCTCGGCAAAAATGCTTTCGATCGTGCCGCTGATGAATGGCGGCGGTTTGTTTGAAACCGGCGCGGGCGGTTCGGCGCCGAAGCACATCGAACAATTCCTGCACGAAGGCTATCTGCGCTGGGATTCGCTCGGAGAATTTCTGGCGCTGCAAGCGAGTTTCGAGCATCTCGCGCAAACTCAAAACAATAAAAAAGCGCAAATCTTAGCGGACGCGCTCGACGAAGCGAACGCGAAATTTTTAGCGACCGACAAATCTCCGGCAAGAAAAGTCGGCGGAATAGACAATCGCGGCTCGCATTTTTACTTGGCGATGTATTGGGCGGAAGCGTTGACAAATCAAACCGCCGATGCCGAAATCGCCGCCAAATTCGCGCCCGTCGCCCTTGCGCTCAAGGAAAACGAAGCGAAGATCAACGAAGAATTAATCGCCGCGCAAGGAAAACCGCAGGATGTCGGCGGATATTATCATCCCGATTCCGAAAAGGCTTACGCCGCGATGAGACCTTCGGCGACGCTGAATGCGATTGTGGACGGCATTTAAGATTTTTAGATTCAAAATTAAATAAAAACTCTTAGAATTCTATTGTTTGAGATGACGTGAGGGCGAAACCGCCATCAATCGCGCAAAGTGGTAATAAAGTCGCTGCCCGCGCCCTCACGTCCATTGAATTGTTCGACGGCGGTTTGATGTTGACGAACACTCGTTATTTTTTATCGACTTTGTTCTTTTCAGGTAAACTGTAAAAAACCTTTCCCTCTTCGTCCAAAAAATCAAGTTTTGGTATCCCGTCCGGCGCGACTTGCAATCTGATGCGCGGTCGTCCTTTGATGTCAGCCATCAGCAGTTCATTTGAATTATCACGGCGTTTGCCGAGGAAAAGCCGATTTGTCGTCAATTCATTATTGTCAGTAAGCGTCTGAATTGCGGCTTTGCGCTTTGCTTCGTCCGGTATTTTTCGAGCTTCTTCCAGTTTAGACAGCATCACGTCGTTGGGGATATTGGGTTGCTGCCACATCTTTAGTCCAGATTCATAAGTTCCATTGTCGCTTTCGAGGTAACTGAGAGCCATCGTTTGGTCGTTTCTTACTTTGTCCCAAGTAATCATTCCAAAGTGACCGTTGCCGCCGTTGTCGCCAAAAACATAACCGCCCATTTCGTCACCCAAATGATTAAAGAAAATCATTCCCGGCGGGCGCGGCGACTTTCGTTCGATGACTTTTCCATTAACAATGCCGGGATGTTGGCGATCTTGGTTGGAAATGACCATTCGTAGCTTGCCGTCTTTCTCAACAATGTTAATGCGTTCAACATCAATTTCGGCAAACTTTTGATTTTTGTTTTGTGTGGCAAAAGCTGTCAACAAAAATACCGCGCAAAAAAGCGTGGCGACAACAGCATAAATTTTCAAAAAGCGCACTTCTTTTTCAAGTTTTGTTTCCACCATAATAATCTCCGCTTAAAATACAATTTTCAATTTTGCACGACTAGGAACAAAGAAAGCCGTCGAACTATTGATTAACTCCAACGCCGTTGATAATAAGCGAAATTACGATTGTTATCAACGACTTTTTTGTTCTCTCAAGATAGTCTTTGCTTGATAAAACGCGATTGCAAAAACTGATAATAGTAGAAATATCATTGCTCGTTGCCGGCTTTGTTCTTTTGAATCATCTCTTGGATCGTGTCGGTTTCGCCGATTTCGTAAAGGCTGATCAGACCGTCTTCGATGGTAAAGATTTGCCGGACTTCTGTATCGACAAGCACCTTGCCCTCTAAATCTTTGACGATTTGATGAACGGTGACGACGCTGCGACCGCTTTCGTCCCGTTCGAATTTTAAGGTTTCGAGTTCGGGCTGAATCGCCTTGAATTGATTCGTCCAGTATTCGCGCACCGCATCGCGCCCGTAAACGAAACCGCCTTCGAGACCGTTCGCCCATTTTACGTTCGGGTGCATTTTCGCGATGATCGTTTCGATCTCGCGTCGGTTAAAGGCATCGTATAAATTTTGCAGAAATTGTCGGTTGTCGCTCATATTTTTATTATTACAACTTAGACAGATAATCGCGGCGCAAACTGTCAAGATGATGCCGAGTGTGATTGACCATATTATAAGCAAGGGCGCGGACGGAAACCTGATTGTCGTTCGCCGTGCCGGTTCTCGCCCACGCTTCATCCGTCAGATTTTGAAAAAAGAGAATATCCGCCTGCAGAATATGTAAAAATTCTGTTCGCAGATCGGCGAGACTGATCGCATTAAAATTGCCGTTGGCGATGAATAAATCCTGATCCATTCCTGAAAGCGGCGTCGGATCGCCGTGCGCGATTCTCAGAGCGCGATAGGAAAAAACGCGCTCGCCGACAATTAGATGTCCGAGCAGCTGCTTGATCGTCATTTTCCCTTCGGCGTAAGCAAACGCGCCTTTTTCTTCCGGTATCGAACCGAAAAGCGTTTCGATTTCGATCAACTGTTTGCGCATCGCCGAAACAATATCGGTTTCTCCGACCAGCGACGCGTAATCTTCATAATCTTCAATGTATTCGGTTGTTTCAGGACGATTCATATTTGGATTTTATATCCGGCTGATCTCTTTTGCGACGGCGAAATCAAACGCCGTAATGCCGCCGCGATCGTGCGTTGTTAAGTTTATCTCGGCATAGCCCCAGCCGAATGCGATGTCGGGATGATGGTCGCGCCGTTCGGCGATCGCGCCGACTTTGTTGACGAAATCCAGAGCTTTTGAGAAATTTTCAAATTCAAACCTTTTCGACAAAATATCGTTTTCGGCGTGCCAGTCTTCCATCTCGGCTAAATTATGGAGAATTTCTTCGGCGGAAAGCTTTTTTCGTTCCATTCGTTTTTCACTCCTCGGTTTTGCGGTATAATCTAGTTTTTTTAGTATAACGATTTGAGAAACAGATATTCAAACAATGCGGTTTTATTCTAAATTTTTAATTATTTTTTTACTTTCGGCGGTGGTTTCGTGTTCGGTCAGCCAACCGAAACGGCTGACACCGCTCGAAACGCTCAATGTTTACGGCAACGCTTTTAAAAAGAAAGACACGACGCAGATGAAGCTGCTGCTTTCGCAGTCAACGCTGAAAATGGCGGAAGAATCAGCAAGAGCGCAAAATACGACGGTTGATGAAATCATCAAGAGCGAAAAACTTTTCGGCGAAAATCAAACGACCGCCGAATATCGCAACGAAAAAACCGAGGATGAAAAGGCTTCGATCGAGATTAAGGATTCGATCGGAATCTGGAATACGGTTCAATTCATCAAGGAAGACGACGTTTGGAAAATCGATAAAACGAGTTTTGCCAACAAGATCGAGCGGGAAATCGAGCAAAGCAATGATGAACTCGACCGGATCATCAATCAGGGCAGACAACCCTAAGTTGAATTTGGATTTTGGATTTTGGATTTATGCGATTTCAATATGTTTTAACTTTACTGACCGCGTTTTTGTTGATCGGCTGTAATTCAAATCAGCCGGCGGCAACCAGCCCGAGCGATGTTTTGAAGCAATACGTCGCGGCTTCGCAAAAGCAAGATATTGCGATGATGAAAAGTCTTTTGTCAAAAGGTTCGCTCGAGATGATCGAAAAATCGGCGAAACTGCAAAACGAAAAACTCGGCGAGAATCTAACGGTTGACGATATTTTGCGCAAAGAAGCCGCGGTCAAGATTCAAAACGCGATTGAGACGCGCAACGAAAAGATCGAAGGCGAGACGGCAAGCGTCGAGATCAAAAACGAAACGAACGGCGAATTCGATATGAAAATGCCGCTTGTTAAAGAAAACGGCGCGTGGAAAATCGCCCGCGACAAATACATCGAAGAGGCGTTGAAAAAACGAAACGACGAAGTCAATCGAATACTTGCCAACGCGTCTAATTCAAACAGCAATCCGCCGAATTCCAACGCGAACAATTCGACAAATAAATAGTTTTTACGAGGATAATTTCAAGTGTCAAAAATCAAACCTTTTCGCGCCCTTCGTCCGCCGGCAGATCTAGCCAAACAGGTTTCTAGCGTTCCGTATGATGTTCTCAACGCGCCGGAAGCCCGCACGATCGCCGCCGGAAATCCGCTCAGTTTTCTGCATGTTTCGCGCTCGGAAATCGATCTGCCCGAAGGTGTCAATCCGTATTCCGACGAAGTTTACGAACGCGCGAAAGCGAATTTTGAGCGCCTTCAAAGCGACGGCGTTCTGCAGCTCGAAAACGAGCCGAGTCTTTACGTTTATCAATTGGAGATGGGCACGCAAATTCAAACCAGCGTTGTCGCCTGTTGTTCAATTGACGAATACGACGCCGGCTTGATCAAAAAGCACGAAAAAACGCGCCCCGATAAAGAAAACGACCGGACGCGTCATATCATCGAACTCGAAGCGCAGACAGGGCTGATCTTTCTATGCTATCGCGGTTCGGATGAGATCGACGCGCTCGTCGAAAAAGCCCTCAAAGCCGCGCCGCTTTATGATTTTGAAGCCGAAGACGTCAATAAAAACCTGATTCGTCATCGTCTTTGGAAAATTGCGGAAACTGCGGCGCTCGTCAGCGCGTTTGAAAAAATTCCCGCCATTTACATCGCTGACGGGCATCACCGCGCCGCCAGCAGCTCGCGCGCCCGCGCTTTTTTACGGCAGGAAGCGTTGGAAGAGATCAGTGAAGGCGCGGTTTGTTTGCAGCCGGAAATTGAAATTCAGGAGGCGGAATATAATTTCGTCATCGCCGCGCTTTTTCCCGCCGAACAATTAAAGATTCTGGCTTATAACCGCGTCGTCAAAGATTTGAACGGACTGAGCACGCAGGAGTTTTTGCAAAGAGTGGCGGAATCAGGTTTCAATATCTTCGAAACCGACAACCCGACGCCCGAAAATCCCGGCGAGATCTGCGTTTATACCGAAGGGAAATGGCGCAAACTGATGTTTAATATTCAATATTTCGTTGATCCGGGCGTGATCGAAACTTTGGATGTGAGCCGTCTGGAAAAGTTTATTTTGCAGCCGATCCTCGGTATCGAAGATGTCCGAACCGATAAACGGATCGATTTTGTCGGCGGCATTCGCGGCACTTCGGAACTCGAAAAACTGGTTGATTCAGGCAGTTGGCAAATCGCTTTTTCGATGTTCCCGACCACCATCGAACAGCTTTTGCAAGTTTCCGATATGGGCGAAATCATGCCGCCGAAATCCACGTGGTTCGAACCGAAACTGCGCGACGGTTTGCTGATTCATTTGATTTAAAAAGTAATTAAATACTGTGTGTTTTAAATTTCGTATGGTTTTAAACTTTGCGCCTGAGCGCCTTTGCGGGAAATTAAATTTTTCATTTCAGACAAGTTAATTTCCCGCCAAG